>CALGOI010000371.1 GCA_937959065.1 uncultured Ignavibacteriota bacterium
AGATGATGATAACAGGCTGATTGGAATTCTTACCAACAGAGATTTGCGCTTCGAGCCTAACAGTAAAACCAGGGTGTCAGATATAATGACAAAGGAAAACCTAATTACAGCTCCCGTCGGGACAGATCTCGACAAAGCAGAAAAGATACTCCAGAATTACAAAATAGAAAAATTACCAGTAGTAGATAAAAAAGGAATTCTAAAGGGTCTTATTACATTCAAAGACATCCAGAAGAGGAAAAAATTTCCTAATGCCAGCAAAGATGAATACGGGCGGCTTCGAGTAGGTGCTGCGGTTGGTGTAACAGCTGATACTCTCGACAGAGTAAATGCTCTTAAAGACGCGGGAGTGGATGTGGTAGTTGTTGATACGGCGCATGGGCACTCAAAAGGAGTACTGGAAATGGTGAAGATGATAAAGAAGAAGACGGGTGTGGAGCTGATAGCAGGTAATGTTGCGACAGCAGAAGGCACACGCGACCTGATAAAAGCAGGTGTTGACTGCGTGAAGATAGGTATCGGCGCGGGATCGATTTGTACTACCAGGGTGATAGCCGGGGTCGGCGTACCGCAAATGACAGCAATAATAGAGTGCGCGCAGGAAGCAATGACGCATAATATTCCCGTTATCGCGGACGGCGGACTAAAGCAGACCGGTGACGTACCAAAAGCAATAGCCGGAGGCGCGGACACAGTGATGATCGGCGGAATGTTCGCGGGCGTGGATGAGTCACCAGGTGAAAAAGTGCTGTACGAAGGCAGAAGCTACAAGCTGTACAGAGGCATGGGATCTATCTCCGCGATGAAAGAAGGCAGCAAAGACAGATACTTCCAGGACGTGGAAGATGATATAAAGAAGCTGGTACCGGAAGGTATCGAAGGGATAGTCCCCGCGAAAGGACCACTCAGCGAGACGATTTACCAATTAATCGGCGGACTGAGAGCCGCGATGGGATACTGCGGCGCAAAGAATATTAAGGAAATGAAAACCAAAACGAAATTCGTCCAAATAACGAACGCAGGTCTGAAAGAATCTCACCCTCACGATGTAAAGATCACCAAAGAAGCCCCGAATTACAGCTTAAAGTAATTATAGATTTATTTTAAAGCCGCCATCCAGGGTAATAAAGTTAGCGTCTAATCCAAAAACATTATGGAAAACTGCTCCGGCGCGAAGACTTAATCTTTTATCAATTACAAATACAGCACCACCCCCGGCATTAATCCCAAAATTATCTGTATGGGGACCCTTTTCAAAGTAACCAATTGTCCTAAAAGAATAGTAACCGACCTGAGTACTTCCGTATAATGAAAGATTCTCTGCAACGGGGAAAAGCTGTTTTACTCCTAAAGTTATCTGAATTGCTTCATCAAAATATACATCAGGTGGTTGTGCTAAGAAAGGAAGATTTAAGTTGAATTTATGATAATAAAAATTTCCAATCAGATATGTAGATTTAAAAAGCTTATAACCAACTTCAGCACCACCACTTATGTTTGCAGATTTTTGATCTTTAGAAAATGAACCGACGGGATAGCTTTTTCCAAATAAAGCATTTATTGAGAATTTATTTATAAAAGATTCTTCTTTTTGAAGTGATTGTGAAAATGAATGCGAAACAAAATTAAACGAGAAAACTAAAACGGATAAAACTATTAATTTTTTCATTTTTTTAATATTTTGGTAGAGTAATAATTATTATATTAACAAAACTATACATTAGTTCCAAGATATTTTCAAAAAAACTTAAAATATTCAAATGTTCAGAAAAGTACAGGATTTTTTAGACAATTGGGCTTATGAGAGCTCGTCGACAGCAAAAATGATCGGGAGTCTGACCGATGAATCATTAAATCAAAAGGTAACGGAAGACGGCAGAACACTTGGTTTTCTCGCGTGGCACCTGGCTGTTACAATTCCGGAAATGATGAACCGTACCGGCCTCAATGTGGAGGGTCCGGATCATGAAGCAGCAACTCCCTCATCAGCTGCAGAGATAAAGGAAGCATACGAGAAGGCATCCGCATCACTCGTTGACCAGCTAAAGAACTGGGGCGACAGCACACTGGAAATGGCTGACGATATGTATGGTGAAGAATGGAAGAGGGGGCAGACATTGTATTATCTTCTTACTCACGAAGCTCATCACAGAGGTCAGATGACAATATTGATGAGGCAGGCAGGTCTGAAAGTGCCCGGAGTATATGGTCCGAGCAAGGAGGAATGGGCCGCAATGGGCATGGAACCAATGCCCTAATATCCGGAAACATTTTAATAAATTTTTCCTAACATTATTACATTACAGCTATTATTTTAGTGCATTAAATTACTATAGGAGAAAATAATGGATCAGGATTATATAAGCCGTTTTACGACAGCACCTGAAACTCAGCAGGAAGCGGCTGTTTCCAAAATATTTTTATTAAACGTTTATAACTGGATGGCTATCGGATTAGCCATTACGGGCGGTGTAGCATATCTCGTATCGGAGTTCGTGGATATCTACTTTTTCAGCAAGTACATATTCGTTTTTTACGGGCTTCTTATATTTGAATTTATATTAGTACTTGCATTAACATGGGCAATAAATAAAATACCGCCTATACTTGCCATATTAGGTTTCTTCTTTTATGCATTTGTGAACGGACTGACTATGTCAATTATATTCCTGGTTTATACGAGTGCATCGATATATATGACATTTTTCATTTGCGCGGGGATGTTTTTGGGGATGAGTGTTTTTGGTTACATCACAAAGATCGATCTATCGAGATTCGGATCTTTTCTTTACATGGGACTGATTGGGGTTATACTTGGCTCGGTAGTAAACCTTTTCTGGGCAAACTCGACTTTATACTGGCTGGTAACATATGTGGGTGTATTTGTGTTTGTGGGATTGACAGCTTATGATACACAAAAGATAAAACGAATGGCGCAGGAAATGGATGCTGAAAGCGGTGAAGGGAAAAAAGCTGCCGTTATGGGTGCATTGATGCTATACCTGGATTTTATCAATCTTTTGTTATTACTTCTAAGAATATTCGGAAGAAGGAATTAGTCCTTAATCCATCTTCTTATAACGAATTTACGGCCCTCGTATGCAACGTCATAATTGTTTACGGGGGTTCTTGTTTCCATAACCTCATATAGCCTATCTAACAGGTTTGATTTGTGAACCCCTTCGGGATTTGAGCTTTCAATAACAGTACTTTCATCATATACTATTATCAAGTGCCCTTTCCATACAATGAAGTCGAGCGGTTCGACAACCAAGGCTATCTCTTCAGGAGTCTTTGATTCGATATCTACCGGGTTACCGAAATAGACAAGAGACGAAGTATTTCTCGGTGTTGTTCCATCAGTTGCCTGGTAGATCAGCCCCGAGCAATCAACACCTTCGAGACACCATGTTCTTTTCAGGAAATCGTCACTTAACTCAGATGCGGGAGAGTAGAACTCAAGCATTTCAGAAATTCCATCCGCGTAATTCCCACCCCACATATACTGGTAACCATTCATTTGATTCAGGCTTGTAAGTATTGCTTCTTTTTTTGGAACGGATTTAACCCTGTCTTCTGAACCGCTGTGAGAAGTAGTCACAAACCGGCTGTCGATGAATAATTCACTTGATGTATACGGATAGTCGTTTGTTGTAATTTTATAGATACTGTATCCATTCTGCGGATATTCCTCATGAACCCGGAATAATGTTCCGGGCAACCCAATGAACTCCAACTCCCTGATCAGTCCCTGCTTATCCCTTTTGACTTCCATCCCGGATTTACCTCCGAAAACGGAGTGAAAATCAGGAGTATTCAATACCGGGGTTGGGAGTACTGATACCACAAAATTTTGTGCCTGTAAGAAAGATGTCAGGATTAGAGTTAAAACAATGATAAAAAAAGGTCTGAGTATACGCACGGTATTCTTATTAAATTGTTATAATATTCTATTACTGTTAAATTGATTAAATTTGGGATTTTTCTCAATGTATAATTAAATGATTTTGAATTGCTAAAGAATTTAAAGCCCATCCACTGCTACATTGTATTAATAATAGGCGGGATAATATTATTCTTTAATACACTTGATAATGAGTTTGTATTCGATGATGAAAGTGTTGTGGTGAATAATGAGTCTATACAATCTTTATCAACAATACCCAAATATTTTACCGCTGATGACGGATTTCACAAAGTAATAGGAAGATATTACCGTCCTATTGTTTCGACTACATATAATATTGATTATGCAATATGGGAGCTGGATCCTTATGGATTTCACCTTACCAATGTTATTATTCATATATTAGCATCTTTATTATTGTTTGTTTTATTAAAAGAAATTTTTGAAAAGAAAAAGAACGGGCTACTTGCTTCTTTTATTGGCGCATTGGTGTTTCTTGTTCACCCGATTCATACTGAAGCAGTAAGCTGGGTAAGCGGCAGAACTGACTCCATGGTGACATTATTCTTTTTCGCAAGCTTTTTGTATTATGTGAGGTTTGTAAAAAACAGAGATAAGGATAAGAAAAAAGGAGGCGTAGATAATTCAAACAGATATCTTACATGGTCCCTGGTTTTTTACTTCATTGGACTTTTATCGAAAGAGATGATAATAACAATGCCTGTAATTATTATACTGTTTGATTTCTTATTCAGAAAAAGAGATTCAGAATATTTAAAAGAAAACATCAGGGTATATGCCTGGTTTTTTGGTGTAACGGCTTTTTATCTTCTTCTGCGATTTTGGTTATTAAGCGATGTTGAGGAGAGGATAACTTATATGTATTTTCATGGAATGAATTTTATTACAGTAATAGCTACGATGCTGAAAACTATCCCGGTGTATTTGAAACTGCTTTTTCTGCCTGTAGGTCTTTTATATCATTACAACGGGTACTTATCTGATGCAAATTCGCTTTTTGACGGGAATGTACTGTTGTCAATTGGAATTATAGCTCTGCTACTTTTTGCGGCATACTATGCATATAAAAAGAAATTAAGCGAGATCACATTTTGCATAATTTTCTTTTTTATTTCGCTTACTCCGGTCATGAACATTGTACCGACAATGAGTTTGATGGCGGAAAGGTTTTTGTATATGACATCATTTGCATTGTCATTACTTGCAGCGTTTTTAATAATTAAATACATCACAGGGAAAAACCGGAATACAATAATAAGCGCTTCTATTATTATAATTCTTGTCGGCTCATTCTTAACAATTCAAAGGAATAAGGATTGGGAAACAAACGATACTTTGTATGCCACAGCTGACGGAATCGACGGAACAGTATTGCTGGTTAATTCAGGAAATATGTATGCTAATAGAGGTCTTAATATGATTAATGCCGGTCAGACCCAGGAGGGGTACAGACTGCTTGAAGAAGCCGCAAAAAGATTCAGAAGAGCAATTGAGATAAGACAGAACTCAATTCTTGGTCATCACAATTTGGGATTAATACATTACATAAGAGGACAGCTTGATTCCGCGAAGATAGAGATTAACAAAGGCATTGCACTCGATTCACTTGCCCCGGACGGATATTTTCAACTTGCACAGATATACCAGAGGGAAAACAATTTGGCGGAAGCAATAAAGAGCCTAGAAAAACTGCAGGAAGTATCTCCAAATTACAAAGAATCAGCAGCTTTACTTAATTCCCTTAAAACGATGAACCTTGGTACAGATGAAATAACCGGGAACCAGCCGAACCTTGACAATGATATGCAAAGAGGCGCTTTGGAAAACAGATCAATGATGTTATATGAAGCAGGAGATTTTGAGGGTTCAATCCGTATCCTGGAAAAGCTTGCGGAAATTGCTCCGGGCCATAGGTCAAGTTATTTTAACAATATTGGATTATGTTACGAACAATTGGGTGACCTTCCAAAGGCAAAAATATTTTATAATAAAGCAATAGGCATCGACGGTAATAATCTCATGGCATTAGGAGGGCTGGCTAGTATAAGCTTAAAAGAAGGTGATAAGAATGAAGCAATTAAATTATATGAAAAAATATTAGAGAAATCCCCTGATGATGTTATTGTTAAAAATAAAATAGATTCCTTAAAAGCGTTGAATTAATTAGATATTCCCTCTGTTTGAATTGCTAATATAATAATACTTAAGTATCTTTATTAAGACTGAATCTAAATAAGAAAAATATTAAATAATGCAAGAATTAACACACACCGAAGTAAGCTCACCTGAATTATCGAGTGAAAAAAAGGGAAATTTTGTCGCAATAAATTACATAACCTGTGATGACAGCTACAAACCCAGATTTGAAGAATTATTTAAAACCCGTAAAGGCGCTATTGATACAATGCCGGGATTCCTGGAAATGGAAGTATTAAGACCGATGGAAGGTAATGTATATCTTGTAATGAGTCACTGGGACAGTGAGGAGTCATTTAAAGGATGGACAAAATCTGAGGCATTTTTAGAAGGACACAAAAGAGGATTTGAAGATATAAAGAAGTATAAAGAGAAAGGGGAGAAACCTCCAATGCA
This sequence comes from uncultured Ignavibacteriota bacterium, assembly GCA_937959065.1. GTDB lineage: Bacteria > Bacteroidota > Ignavibacteria > Tepidaquicellales > Tepidaquicellaceae > JAEYVS01. The sequence continues at coordinate 6,521 of CALGOI010000371.1, forward strand.
CTCCGATTTTAAAACATATGAAGTATTTGCAAGATAATGAAAAATAAGACCTATCTATGTTTTTCGATTACAGTTATAGTATTTTCAGTGTCCGTTTTTTTGCTTAACGGAGTAAGTACTTTGACTAATGCCGGCGTAACGGGTGATGATCCGTTGAAACTGCCTGATGAAGTACATTTAAAAAATATAAAACAGTTGACTTTTGGCGGAGAGAATGCCGAAGCATATTTTTCTCTCGATGGCACCAAGCTGTCTTTTCAGAAGACAGGCCGGGGGGACGAATGTGACCAGATTTATACAATGGACCTGGAAGGGAATCTGATTGGAAGGGTAAGTACCGGGAAAGGTAAAACCACCTGTGCTTATTATATGCCGAATGGTAAAGATGTTATATTTGCCTCTACACATCTTGGCGGCCACGAATGTCCTCCAAAGCCGGATTTTTCACAGGGGTACGTATGGGCAATAGATAATACATATGATATTTTTGTAACAAATGAAGATGGGCGAAACCTTAGACAGCTTACATATGAAAAAGGGTACGATGCTGAAGCAACAGTCTCCTTAACAGGTGATAAAGTAGTTTTTACTTCCACACGTAACGGCGATCTGGATATTTACACTATGGATTTAGATGGTTCGAATGTAAAGCAGCTGACAGATGAACTAGGATACGATGGAGGACCGTTCTTTTCAGCGGACGGTACTAAAATTATCTATAGAAAAACAAAGTTTCAAAGTGAAGAAGAGAAACAAGACTATAAACGATTACTCAAGCAGGGATTGATAAGACCCGGACAGCTGGAAATATGGGTAATGGATGCGGACGGAAGCAATAAAAGACAGGTAACAGATAACGGTGCTGCAAACTTTGCACCTTATTTCTTCCCGGATGGTGAGAGAATATTATTTTGTTCGAACCTCGCTGATCCTAAGGGGAGGAATTTTGATATATATATGATAAATCTCGATGGAACCGGATTAGAGAGAGTGACTTACTTCGATGCATTCGACGGATTTCCGATATTCTCACCGGACGGTAAAAAACTTGTTTTTTGTTCAAACAGAAACAATGAGCTTGAAAACGAGACTAACGTTTTCATTTGTGATTGGGTAGATTAAGATAGATTAACTGTAATGCCCCTAAAGAAGATAATCCTATTAAGTACATTATACATTTCACAATTTCTGCCCCTTGGTTTTTTCACCGAAGCATTTCCTGTATTTCTTCTATATCAGGGTTATTCAGTGACATTAATAGGAGCAATACATCTTGTATTGCTGCCATGGATGTTTAAATTTATTTAGGCTCCTTTCGTTGATAGGTTTGGAAAAGGAAACAGCTGGCATTATAAGCTATGGATAATTTTAATGCAGCTGCTTGTGGTACTTTGCCTCATAATAATATCATTTCTGAATATCAGTGAATCTCTTAAGATGATAATATTATTCGTTTCAGCACTATCGATCTTTTCAGCTACACAAGACATAGCAACGGACGCGCTGGCGGTTGGTATGCTGACCAAGGAAGAGCAGGGCGTAGGTAACGGGATACAGAATGCAAGCCATTACCTGGGAGCAATGCTAGGAGGTGGTCTTATGCTGATTGTTATCCAAAAGTCCGGGTGGCAAAATTCTCTGTTTCTGATGGGATTTTTAATATTGCTTCCATTAATACCCGTATTGCTTCACAAAGAAAAGGTTGTGAACCGTGATGTCAAACCCTCTCTCAAGTCTAATATCGACTTCTTTAAAAGACCGGGAAATCTCTCATGGATGTTTGTACTGATCCTGGCTCCTCTTGGCGCTACTATGGCAGATTTTGTATTTAAGCCGTTTCTGGTAGATAAGGGATTCACTCTTGAGGAGATAGGTTATGTAAGGGGAATTATCGGGTTATCATCTGCATTTGTTGGTGCAATAGTCGGAGGAATACTGGTTAAATCGGTCGGCAGAAAGAAAATAATTGTTAATTTTGCAATCCTTGTGGCATTGTCCTTATTCACCTATTTAATACCGCTGTATATAGCGGCGAATCTTACGACAATAATAATTGTCAGCATTCTGACCAAATTTACCGTGGGCATGTTCACAACGTCGATGTTTACATTGATAATGGAGAGAAGCAAGCCGGGTACCGCAGGAACTGATTTTACTGTCCAGATTGCAATATTGACTTTCAGTGCACATGGACTTGCCTCGCCGGTCGGAGGTGTGCTTGCGGATAATTTTGGATACGCAGCGATGTTTATTGTGAGTATAGTACTCGCATTTGGCAGTGTATATGTCTTGAGCAGGGGACTGAATGAGAGAGTTGTTTTGGATGGAATACCGGAGAAAGCTTAAGGAATATGATTATAATGGTATCGGGTCCATACAGGTCGGGTTCGGATGACCCGGATGTATGGAAAGAAAATCTAAGAAAGCTTAATGAAACAGCTTACGAAGTATTTAAGAAAGGGCATACCCCTCTTATAGGAGTAAATGCAGCGCTACCGATTATTACTGAGGCAGGTGAAGATAAATATAATGAAATAATGATGCCTGTATCACTTGCATTAGCTGAGATATGTGATGCGGTACTCCGTATCGGAGGTGATTCTAAAGGCGCTGACGATGAAGTTGATATTTTCCTTAAGAAGAACCTTCCTGTTTATTATTCAATCGACGAAATCTCCTGAACTACTTTCCTTCAGCTTCTTGTTCCATTTTAGCCAGCCTGGTATAATAATCTCCGATTTCTTTTAAATGCGCTAATGCGATCTTTCCTGTCATTATTTCATCATCATTTGTTACCTTTGTCTGAGGATCATGTGAACCGTGTTCAAGCTCAACCTCCAAACCGTGCCTGAATTCTTCGAGGTCAAATTTACTCCAATCGATTCAAATTCTGTCGCCAATGGATCGGGCTTCATCTATTGTAAAACTTTTTTTGCTCATTATTAGTTGTTTTGTTAATATAAAGTATTAATTTAATATTAAAGAAAAATTAATCAACATTAATGAAATATGTGATTTTAATCACAGTACCTTCTTGAATTGTTAAATCAACAAGCAACTGGTAATTTTGTATAGAGGGACGAATAAAAACCCTCTCGGGAAGGAGTAAAAAATGAAAAAGTTATTAATATTGGGAGCCGGAACAGCCGGCACTATGGTTGCTAATAAATTCTACAAAGAATTAGACAAAGATGAATGGAATATAACAATCGTTGATAATGTTAAAACACACTATTATCAGCCGGGATTTTTATTTATCACTTTTGGAATATACAAAGAATCAGATGTCATTAAACCAAAAGAAGATCTGTTTCCGGACGGTGTAAATGTAATTTACAGTGAAATAGATAAGGTAGACCCGGATAACAAGAGGGTAATGCTTGAAAGCGGAGAAACTGTTGATTATGATTGGCTTATTATCGCCACAGGAGCACGAATTGCTCCTGAAGAAACTGAGGGCATGCTGGGACCATTATGGCAAAAGGATATTTTTGATTTTTATACGATCGAGGGAGCTAAAAAGCTCGCAAATCGGTTACAGAATTGGGAGGGCGGTGATCTGGTTCTTAATATTACAGAAATGCCGATAAAATGCCCTGTCGCCCCGCTGGAATTTGCGTTCCTTGCAGATTATTTCTTCACGGAGAAAGGTATTCGGGATAAAGTAAACATACATTATGTAACTCCATTGCCCGGGGCATTCACTAAACCAAAAGCATCCAAATTACTGGGAAATTTCCTCAATGACAAGAATATTAAGCTTACAATCGACTATAATATTGGAAGGGTCGATAATGATGAAAAGAAAATTGTTTCCTGGGATGAGATCGAAATACCATTTGATATTCTTGTGACTATACCTACTAACAAAGGAGCTGATTATGTTGAGAAAAGCGGGATGGGTGATGAGTTGAATTTCATTCCCACAGATAAGTTTACATTAAGATCAAATGATTACGATAATATATTTGTGATAGGAGATGCAGCAAATCTGCCGAGCTCTAAAGCCGGTTCAGTAGCACATTTCCAATCTGATGTTCTGTTCGAGAATTTTATGCACGCTGTAAACGGGGAACCATTGACTGCTCAATTCGACGGCCATGCAAATTGCTTCATCGAGTCTGGTTTTGGTAAAGCTTTTCTTATTGATTTTAATTATGATACAGAACCGCTGCCTGGAAGCTTTCCGCTTCCGGTAGTAGGACCTTTTTCACTGCTGGCTGAGACACGTATGAATCATTTTGGGAAAATGTTTTTTAGGTGGACCTACTGGAATATGCTCTTAAAAGGCCGTGAAATGCCGCTTCCATCACATATGTCAATGGTAGGCAAGAAACTGGAAGAGGTAGAAGAAGAAAATTAAATTCATTAAATATAAATAAAAGGAGTAGAATTAAATGACTTCATCAATTGAAATTTTAGGTAAAACCCTATCGGTTGATCCTGATGGTAACCTGGTCAATGTGGATGACTGGAACGAGGAAATCGCAGGGGAGTTTGCGAAGGAAGAAGGAATCCCGGAATTGACTGACAGGCACTGGTTAGTGATAAACTTTATGAGGAAAGTATATAAGGATATAGGAGAAGCTCCCTCTATAAGAAAGATCACAAAAGAGAGCGGTGTGGACACAAAAGAAATGTATGCGTTATTTCCGAATGGTCCTGCAAAGAAAGCAGCACGGATTGCCGGTTTACCGAAACCAAAAGGATGTATTTAAGGAGAGAATGATGAATATAGAAACAAATACAATAACTGAATTAAAAGAGGATAAAGCTCCAGACCCCATAAAAGGTGTAAGTATCGTAGTTTCTAAAGGCTCTCTCGAAGGGATCTATCCCGGGTTGATAATGGCTAATGGTGCTAGGATGGAGGGTATTGAAGCTAATTTGTTCTTTACTTTCTTCGGACTCGATGCGATAATTGATAAAAGGATGGATAAGATAAAGGTTGCAACAGTAGGTAATCCGGGAATGCATATGCCTACATTGGTAGGTATGCTTCCGGGGATGTCTGCCTTAGCAACTAAGATGATGAGTAAGGAAATGGATAAACTTGATATTCCGCCTGTAAGAGAGTTCATCGAGATGATACACGATGCAGGATGTAATATTTATGCATGTAAAGCTACCGTGGATATGTTCCATCTGAAAAAGGATGATTTTTGTGAACAGACAGATGAGATAATTACAGTAGGAGAATTTTATGAAAAATCTGCGGGCTCGCAGATCATATTTACATAATTACTTACCTTCCCCGAGCCTCCCCGAAAAGGGGAGGCATTTTTTTATAATTTTCTTTTAAGATCTTCATTTTCGGTATCTTCAATTCTGGATTTGGAATTCATGAATTTATAGAACATATCCGTGTCAAAATAGTAAAGAGTGATTTCGAGAAAACCATTTTCTTTCAATTTGTTGGTATAGTAAAAATCTTCATCAAGCTCATAAAACGAGGACACATCATGTTCCAAACTTACTCTTCCGTTATCAAGATCCCAGTCGTAGATCTTGAACTTTCTTTTAAATAAGTCATTCACTATCCTTAACGTATCATTTTGATCGGAATAGCGATAATTGCTTCCGTACTTCTCTTTCATTAAGCCAAAGATGACATCGAAGTAGTTGTTTGCTTCCGATATCGTTCCCATAGGATGTTTTATTGAAACATCGACATTAAATAATTTATCCCCATTGAAATTATCAAAGTAAAGGGTAACATCGAGTCCAATTGTGTCCTCATTTACAATAATTGAATCACTATAGTAGATAAAACTTTCCGAAAGTGTAGGCGGGATTTGTGCGTCACCATCATATGTAAAATTTGTATCAACAAAATAATCTCTCACATCGCATATAAACAATGCGGCGTCTTTAGACATTCCAAAATCGAAACCATTATAACCGTCCAGGGTTTGAGAAAAAGCATTAGGACTCACTGTAAAGATTAAAATGACACTTATTATTAATGATTTGATATTCAATATTTTTCCTTTCTATATGAAATTATATAACTAAAACGCAGATAATTGCTAAAATGTTGCATATAAACAACATTTTAAGTGCAAAATATTAATTTAAAATTAAATTGTTAATTTTTTGGGAAATTTTAAAGTTTTTTTGAATTATATAAAAGGATTTATGTAAATTATATATCATTTCTAATTAATTAAGCTATGATGTTAATAGTAAATATACTTATATTATTTCTTCTTTATTGCTTTGTGGGGTGTTCCGGCCTCAATAATTCTGATTCAGATCTTTCAGGAGAATATAATTTTACAATGTATGATTCTCTGAATTTGACATTGGCATCAGGAACTTTAGTAATAAATGAATACTCAAGTAATTCGATTACCGGAAAATTATCGTTTACGAATGTTGTAAATGAATTTGAAGGATATGAATCCATTAAGAAAGAATTTACTGGGAAAATTAATGAAAAAGAAAAAATGGTTCTCATAAATACAAATCCCGGAGCTGCCGATAATAATGTTTACTTTAATTTAAAAATTAAAAGTAACAGGCTGGATGGAGATTGGTATTATACAGTATTAAGGCAGGAAATAAAATACAATAGAATAGTTTTAATAAAAAAATAAACTCTACAAACATGGTGAAAAAATTACTGAAGTTGAAGGGGCTTTTGTTTATAGCATCTGTAATTGCTGTAGTAATTCTAACCGGATCAAACAGTGAGAATAATGAAGTTGGAAATTCACTTTCTTCCGCAAAGAATTGCGCAACTGTTGAGTATAATAAGATGCAGCTTGAAAGATACCCGCAATATAATTCTGTCAGATCGGGTATTGAGGATTTTACCAAGCAGTATGTACTTGAAGAAAACAGAACAGTTGTTACAATACCAGTTGTGTTTCATGTGGTTTACAATACTAATGATCAAAATATCTCTGATGCACAAATAATGACTCAATTGGATGTATTGAATAAAGATTTTAGCCGGTTAAATTCTGATACAGGCAATACTCCCGGGCCTTTTAAACCTTTGGCTGCAAACGTTCAGGTTCAGTTTTGTCTGGCACAGAGAGATCCTAACAATAATCCGACTAACGGTATTACTCGGACAATGACATCAATAACCGAATTCTCTGCACAAGATACAAGCATTTATTATACTTCATTAGGCGGGCAAGACATCTGGGACAGAGACAGGTATTTGAATATATATGTTTGCAAATTATCCGGAACTCTGCTTGGATATGCTCAATTTCCCGGCATGAATCCTAGTACCGACGGAATAGTTATCGGATATAATTATCTTGGTACGATCGGAACTGTTCAGCCGCCTAATAACCTTGGAAGAACTGCAACTCATGAAGTAGGTCACTGGTTAAACCTTTTTCACATTTGTGGTGATGAACCTGGATGTGCTCAGGATGATGAAGTACTGGATACTCCGCTTCAAGGAACTGAATCAAGCGGATGTCCAACATTCCCAATGACCGATGCATGTTCTCCAAATGCCCCGGGTATAATGTTTATGAATTATATGGATTATTCCGATGATAACTGCATGAACCTGTTTACATTAGGGCAGTCTGTCAGGATGAATGCAGCTCTGTCAGGACCAAGAGCAAGTCTATTGACATCTAATGGCTGTGCATCAGTAGGAATTAATCAGATTGGGTCGGAGATACCGGTTGAATTTGCTCTTTCTCAAAATTATCCGAATCCATTTAACCCATCGACAAATATTAGGTTTAATATTCCGGCTAATGTAAACAGTAACGTAAGATTGACTGTCTTCGATGCTTCGGGTAAGACTGTAGGAATACTTGTAAATGAAAAGCTGTCTCCGGGTATCTATGAATATTCATTCAGCGGTGCTCATCTTGGCAGCGGAGTATATTTCTATTCACTTGAAGCCGGAAGTCAGAATATCACTAAAAAGATGTTATTGATAAAATAGAAGAAATTTACATGTCAAATAAAAAGAGCGTTTTATAACGCTCTTTTTATTTGCATAAAAAATTGTCGGGGTGAGTGGACTCGAACCACCGGCCTCACGCCCCCCAGACGTGCGATCTAACCAACTGATCTACACCCCGAACAATAACTTAAAAATAGAAAATATCCCGATGAAAGTCCTGTACTAAATATTGACATATGCCCTATTGCACTGAAATATTAATTCACGTATTTTTGAAAAATCAATTCTTTTAATCTTCTAAACCGCACAATAATGGAAGAGACAAAATCATCCGGAAGTAAACCAGGCAGTGAAAAGAGCGATAAGTACGAAATATATACAGCAATTCTTATAGGGCTGGCGACATTTCTTGGGGCATTATCAGCGTATTTTTCAGTATTATGGAGCGGACAGTCGCAGGAAGCATATATCCAGGCGGTGAGACTCCAGGGTGACGCTAATACTTACTACCTCGAAAACCTAAATCAATTGACTCAGCTGCAAATGGACGGATTCCAGGACGAGATGTTTTATGCTGAATGGAAGAATAACTTACAAAAAGGCGATCCTGATGCCGCCTATTATTTTAGTTTATTAAGTGAAGGGTTTCAAAAGGACCTTCAAGAAAATCCTGAGAATGCTACTAACTGGGAAAAAGAATTTGGTGATAAAATTGCCGCTTTGGAGCAGCAATTCAGTGAAGTGGACGCTATGAGCGATTCTGCTGAAACCTTTATGAAAAAAGGACAGGAGGCAAATAACCATGGGGATGATTTTACCTTTGCAACGGTGCTGCTAACAATCGTATTATTCTTTGGCGGCCTTGCAGCGCTCAAAACAAAAGATAAAGTAAGAGTCATTTATATGGTGTTTGCGGGAATAATACTGGTGATTTCTATTGTCAGGATTGTAACGGTACCATTTCCGTAAACTGAATTAAGTTGATCTTCGTTTCTTATGTGTGGCAAGGAATATGCTAACTAATACAATTCCAAAGCCAAACGCATGTACCCACTTGAATGCCTCTCCAAGCAGTAAATAGGATAAAGCCAAAGCGCTAATTGGCATTACTGCCATAAATATAGCGGCCTGACCGGCTTTAGCTTCTTGTATTCCGCTGTACCAGACAATTGTACCTAAAGCCATCGTGCCTGCTCCCCACCAGAGCATGGCAATAATGCTGGAAATTGATATACTTGTGTAATTCAGGCTAACCAGTTCGTAGAATGCCATTGGAAGAAACATAATAATTGACATACCGCAGGTAATTCCAGTTATCAAAACAGGGCTCAAATCTTCGGTTATTTTTTTCCCAATAAGAGTAAAACATACTTCACCAATAACAGCTCCGAATATCATAGCTGATCCAAGAATAAGGGTACCAGTTGAAACACCGCTGTTATCCATGCCATGGGAAAGGTTAATAATGAGAACGCCTGCGAACGCAAGTATAAGAGCTAAAATCTTTTTAATTCCAAAACTTTCCTTATAAAAAATAAACGCTCCCAGCGCGGTAACTGCCGGAGTAGTGCTCATTACAATACTGCCTGCGACACCCGAAACTCTCTTCATACCCTCTAACATGAAAACCGAAAATAGAACCACGCCTACTAAGGAAATCACACCCAGCAGCAGCCAGCTTTTTTTGGAAACATGATAAATTAGTTTTCTTTCAGCAATAAGGAACGGAATAAGAACAATGAAACCAATTAGTACACGGAGAAAACTCCCGGCATAGATCGGAAATCCCTCACCGACGATCTTGCTGACAGGAGTCCCGCTGCCGAATATCGCCATGCCCAGAAAAAGTAACAGCGGAATTTTTATTTTGTTTATAAATTCCAACTAAAAAATAATTTAATTATTTTCTTTAAAGTATAAAAAATGAGCAGTAGTTATAATACAAAAGACGCAAAGACATTTACCCTTAATGACCTCCCTGCTTCAGACCGTCCGCGGGAAAGGTTAAAGGCATCCGGACCGCAGGCACTTTCTAACCTCGAACTGCTGGCGCTTATTATGGGCAGAGGGATAAAAGGGGAGTCAGTGATGGTTACCTCACAAAAACTATTATCGTATTTCGGTTCATTGAAAAATGTGCTCGAGGCGTCACTGGAAGACCTGCAGCAGATAAGGGGTTTAGGTCCCGCAAAGGCGTCACAGTTGATTGCATGTTTTGAAATTGCCCGTAGAATCGCGAATGAAGATTTCTTAGCTGAGACAGAGAGATTGAAAAGGGAAACTGTGCGCAGTCCCGATGATGCCGTAAAACTCATACGATCGCAGATCACTGATTTTAATAAAGAGAATTTTTATGTATTGTCATTTGATACGCGTAACAGGTTCATAGGGCTGGATAAGGTTTCGCAGGGTACGCTTACAGCAAGCCTGGTCCATCCGCGGGAGACATTCGAGTCAGCGATTAAAAAGCACGCGGTTCAGATAATGATTGCACATAATCATCCTTCCGGTGGTACAGACCCGTCCGAGGAGGACATAAAGATCACCAAACGGCTGAGTGAGGCTGGGAAGATAATGGGTATTGAGCTCCTCGACCACATTATACTCACAAAACAGAGCTTTTTTAGCTTTAAGGAAGAAGGTCTGATCTAATACCTGTAGTCATCATCATCGTCCATATCGTCATCCATATCAAAGAAAACCATTGATTGAAAATATATACCATCCGGGGAGACATTTGCTCCTCCTTCGGGTTCCCATCCTTCGTTTGCGAGGTCGTTTACAAGCTTTTCCAGCTCGGGAATGCTCTGAGCAGTTGCGATTTTGTATTCCATTGGAAAATGTTTGATTAGAGCAGAAAATTAGCTTTTTCCAATAGTAAATTCAATTATCATATTTATCATAAATAGTATCAAAATTTTTTGGTTTAATTTGTAATTCATATTTAAGATTTTATAAATCCTATGGAATATAAAGATTATTACAAAACTCTGGGCGTCGAAAAAAACGCTTCACAGGACGATATCAAAAAAGCTTTTCGTAAGCTTGCGATTAAATATCACCCGGATAAGACAAAAGGTGATAAGACCGCCGAAGACAAGTTTAAGGAAGTAAACGAGGCTTATGAAGTTCTGCGCGATCCCGAAAAAAGAAAGAAATACGACAAGCTCGGCGCTAACTGGCAGCAGTATGAACAGGCAGGAGGACAGGATGGTTTTGACTGGTCGCAATTCTATGATCAGACCGGCGGCGGAGGACAGAGAGGATACCGGTTTGAGACAGGGGGAAGCGACAGCGACTTCTTCGGCGGCGGTGTATTCAGTGACTTCTTCGAGCAGATGTTTGGCGGCGGTGGTTTTAGCGGACAAAGACGCAGAGCGGGAGGTGCCATACCTGTTAGAGGTCATGACCTTACAGCTGAGATGGAGATTACTCTCGATGAGGCTTACTCCGGTGTAGCAAAGACCTTCCGTTTGGAAGGGGAATCGATTCGCCTTAACATAAAACCCGGGATCAAAGACGGGCAGGTGTTAAAGCTTGGCGGAAAAGGAGCTCCCGGGATTAATGGTGGCCAGGCCGGTGATCTCCTTATTACGATTAATGTAAAAGGTGACGGAAGGTATGAAAGGAAAGGCGATGATCTTTACGCGGATTTCCCCGTTGATCTTTACACAGCTATACTCGGCGGTAAAGCTCCATTCAGTACATTGAAAGGAACAGCAAACGTCACCATAGCTGAAGGCACACAAAGTGGAAAAGTAATGAAATTAGCCGGCATGGGGATGCCGTCATATTCTGAGAAGAACAAATTTGGCGATCTTTATTTGAAAGTGGAAGTTCAGGTGCCGCAAAGCCTTACACCGGATGAGAAGAAGCTATTTGAGCAGCTAAGGGAATTAAGAGCTAAATAAATCGGTTTTAGAAGAAACGCAAATATGTTATATTTGCAGTTCGGTTTGTAATACATATGTCTAGCGGTGGTGGCGGACCTGGTAGACGCGCCATCTTGAGGGGGTAGTGTCACCTAGGCGTGGGGGTTCGAGTCCCCCCCACCGCACAAAAAATGCTGAAAGCAAATGTTTTCAGCATTTTTTTATGCATCTGTTAATAAAATTTCTTAAACATTTTAAAAAAGTGAATCTTTTATAAGTAATTTCGTATAAATAAATTTTATTAGAAAAGTAAATTTATGGGAAAAACAATATTATACATCGCGGTAAGTCTTAACGGCTACATTGCCGGACCTCAGGAAGATCTTTCGTGGCTAAATCCGCAAAATGACATTAACGTAATTCAATCAAATAAAACGGGGGATGATAATCCTTATGAATTCGATGCTTTTTTTAAAAGTGTGGGAGCTATAATTATTGGCAGGAGCACTTATGATCTTGAAATGAGAATGGGATGGGGAGCGCGCATAAAGTTCCGAAATTTGTAGTTACAAGCAAACCCCCGCACCCTGATGCGAAAAATGATGATTACTTCTTAAAGGAGGATATTGAGACAGTACTGAAAAAAGCAAAGCAAATTACGAATAAAATATCTGGGTAGAGGGCGGCGGAAAGTTAGTACAAGAATTTATATAAAAAGACCTTCTGGATGAAGCTATCATCTTTATCGCACCTGTTCTTTTGGGTAAAGGAATTCCGCTTTTTCGAGAAATGGATGATTATAAATATTGGAAATTGGAAAAGCAGAGCCCATACGGCAAGGGTATGGTTCAGTTGGAGTATTCAATTCCAAAGAATAAATAGAAGCCCTGAATTGAATGAAATTTCAATTAAAGAGCTTTCATTTAGGAAAGAAATACAAACTACTTTATAAGTATCATTCTCCTTGTTTTACTGTATTCACCCGATTGCAGTTTGTAGAAATAAACTCCGCTCGATAAATTTTCACCATTAAATTCATAGCTATATGTGCCGGGGAGCAATTGCTCATTAACCAGCGCGGCAATTTTTTCTCCAAGGGAATTATATACTTCGAGTGTCACCATATCCTTCACAGGAATATTAAACTCTATTGTAGTTGAAGGATTGAATGGGTTTGGATAGTTTTGCTGTAATTCATAATCAAGCGCGATCTCTGAAATCTGGCTTATTGAAGAAGTGTTATGAGTAATTTGTAATTTATGTCTGCTGGTATCAGTGATATTTGTATTGGCTTCGGATAAATATGCAAAGATCTTAGTTCTGAAGGTACCTTCATTTTTCCATTTAAATCCCCACGGTACCTGGTTAAATGAATTTGTGTTATGAAGAGAAAATGTACCTATCCTTATTGAATCACCTGCTGGGATAACCAGAGCGCTGTCATTACCGAAGGGAGGCATACCGAATATTTGTATTTGGTCTCCGCTTACTTTGAGCTTTCCCGGCTGAGGTACCTGGTAGGAAAGTAATTCGGAAGTCCCGTTTAATAAACTTAACGATAAATTCCCGCCGTTTACGATGGAGTCACTGTAGTTTATTATATACTGTCCCACAGCGTATTCAATAGGATTGGAGCCGGTATTCGAAAAGTATATATCGAATTGTATCTCATTATTGCTTAAAGTGACATCATTATAAACATTGAGATGATAACTAACCTGGCTGTATCCGGGTATGGCTAAGAAAGTAATTATTATTATTAATATTGATCTGTTTATTCCCATTTTGATTTTCTCCGTGTTTATTCGATGTAAGGTACAGTTGCAACTTTCCCGATATTTGAATCCGTTGGCTCGTAATCTGTGGCATCGACTTCACCGTCCATATTTGTATCTGCCTTGTTGTATTGAATAGATGATTGCTGAATCGATTCTTCAATTAAATCCTGATGGTTTACATTACCATCATTTTCCGGATCACCCGCGTACATACCGAATGCCCCGCCTCCAAGATCTTTAGCATCGCCCCCATAAAACTGGCCTGCTCCTGTAGTGAAATCGTATGAAGTAGTTAATATGTTGAATACCAGTCCTGATGATGACATCGATATCAAGTGATTCCTATGATAGATTACAACATAATATGTACCGGAAGTAACATCGCTAAAAGTTACCGGGCTGGTGCCGTCAAGGTCAACAATCTTTCCGTTTGTTCTAATGAATGCAGCACGCCGGCTTATAAATGTTGACGATGTATCATGCTGCCGTAATTCAATCATCACCCAGTCCGTGATATCGGGATGAGATGTAAAAAACGAACTATCCACGGATTCTGATCCATTATAATTATATGGAGCATTATTATAAGGCTGGGAGACAGGCAGTTGACCCCGTGTATTTAACATGTTTGTCATATTCCCGGAATCGTATGGACCTTCTAGATACATTTTTATATCTGCTGTAACAATTGGAAACGTTGCCCAGCTAACATTATCAAAATGTATGGAGGGGATTAGTGATAACAAAGGTGCTGTGATCTCAAAAAATAGATAATTTTTTGGCCCGTTGAAAGATCCTGGTATAACAAAATTAGATGAATCGTATGATAACTGCGGGGTAACAGTCCCTATTTGTACAGCTCCTGTAATATCGTTGGTATCATTGATAAATACATTTATTGGCTGCTGCCCTACAGTTATTACTGAAGAGTTAATATGCCAGAATCTCACAAAAGCTGAATCCTGAGCAGCTCTACCCCTCATGTCGAAGGGTTTGCTGGTGATAATTGCTCTTCCAAGACCGAGAAGGGAAACTAACTGAGAATTCTGGCAGGAATTGATTCCGGATTGAGGTAAAGACCCCTGAGTAAAATTACCAGTTTGTATGTTCCATCCCTGTGGCGGAAATATACCACCTTCAAAATCCTCAACTTCTATAACCTGTGCCTTTAGCGAGTCTACTATCAAGATAAACAGGAAAACCAATGCGCATTTACTAAGTATTTTCTCCAAGTTGTAGTTAGTTTACTGTAATTTATAGAAGTTTTTTAATATTGTCAAACACAAAAATCATAAAAATTATTTTTTTTGAGGGTCAACAGGGACTACTTAATTAGCTAATCCCTATTGACTTACCTCGGAGGACAACATGTAGTTTAATAATTATATGTTTATATAAATTTTTTATTTGTTTAATATTAACTTCAATGATGAATTGAAATCATTGATGCTGTAATTTGCTATATAAATACCTGATGAGAGTCCGGATGCGTCAAATGTAGTCTGGTATCTTCCCGCGTTTAAATCCTGACTGACAAGCTTAGCTACTTCCTGGCCGAGCATATTGTAAACTCTAAGATTTACAAATCCACCTTCTTTTACATCGAAATTAATGTTTGTCGTCGGATTGAATGGGTTCGGATAATTCTTATGTAACTTGTACTCATCTGGAACAGCTGATCCGTTTTGAGTGAGTCCAGTTAACATTGCTGTCGTGAAAGATGTCGAAGATGAAAAATTTGAGGTTACAAGTGAAATGCCAATTAGTACGGTAGCATTTACTCTCCAGTGATATTCTGTGTTTGGATCAAGAATATTTGCAGGTACTGTATAAAGAGTATTACCATTAATGCCTCCTTGATCGAGTACTATGCTCCCGGGTGCAAACCCGTTATCTGATGCTACTTGAACTCTGAACGTAGCAAGACCTGCTAAAGGGTGACTCCATTCAAGGTCCGGTGTTAGCGAAGTATTAGTTGCCCCTGCAATAGGAAGTAAGTTAGTAGGGGGAGTTACAAGTTGTGCATTTGACTGACTATAAAATCCTGTTAGTATTAAAGCAATGAGTGCAATAAGCAATTTTTTATTGAAGTTTTTCATTTTTACAGTTTTTATGTTTGTTAATTATTTGATTATATTTTATAAATAAATTTTTATCCCACCGTCTAACGTAACGAAGTTAGTTGAACCTTCATTACCAAAAATATTATGATATTTACCCCTGAAAATCATTTTGACAGTGTTGGTGAGGGATACTTCTCCACCAAGACCGCCGCTTACACCCAGATTAACATTTACCTCTGAAGGCGGATTTATGTTATCCCCTGTAGCATTGATCATGAATGTACCTGAGTTAAACATATATCCCCCTATACCTGCCTCAAGGAAGAATGAAGACTTGAGCTTTCTCGTCTTGAAGTAATAACGCGGACCGGATGTAACCTGTATGAATGAAGATGATGATCCGCCTTCCTGCCTGTTTGCGAGGAAATTGAAGCTTACATCTGTCCCTAGAGAAACTTCTTTGTTTACATCGTAGTAGACACTAATTCCAACCTGTCCACTTGATTTGTAGAAGTTATTAAAATCAGATACAGGTTGTAAAAAGCCTCCATAAACAGAGATGCTGTATTTTGGGGGCATGGATTCCAACTCTTGTGAAGTTGAAGTGTTTACCACAATCAAAGTTAAAATCAATGCCGTTAGGTAAATTTTTGCTTTCATGGTTGATACTTTTTAATTTTTTTAGATTAATGGTTCGATCTCTTTGATACCTTCGTTTTTTAAAACCCTTAGGTAATTCTCAAGAATTTCATCCCTATGGTTGTATGCCCACTCTAAAACTAGGGATGTAATTTTTTGAGGAAGAAACCCTTTATACATTTTTAATTCCTTTGCTAAAAATGATCCGTGGAAATCACCATAAGAAGCGTGAAATATCGGATTTATATATTTTATTTGTTCTTCCATCAAAATTTTTACCCCGTAAAATTCGCTTATTACTTTCATGTTTTTTAATGCTAAGTTGGATTGGAACGATGTATTTGTTGTTTGCGCTATCATCATACAAGTGGTCTTATTTGTTTTAATGGACGGCCATACATTACTCTAAGATGATTGTCCTCGATGTCATTGATATTTTGTTCCACCCACTCTACTACAAAGCTTAAGGCTCTGTCAGGAAGGTTGCCTTTTACAGGTGCCATATCGCGTAATGAAAATTCACAATGCTCCCTGTTATAGTCTATATCAAGATGAGGGTCATTAATGTCACTATAATTTGCTGTGATTTTCATGCCCAAAAATGAATTAGTTATACAGTTTTCCATTTTGCTTTTATTTTGATTTATCAAATTCTTTTAAGTCTAAATTATATTGGTTATATTTATTTTGAAAAGAATTTTAAGCTTGTTTGTCTTTTCAATTTATAAGGTTTGCCCCAGGGTAGAAGTCACTTAAATTACTGTAATATATCGTATTAATTGACAATTATTAGTTTCATTCGTGGAATGAAATGACTGTTTGTCCTAAACACCCTGATATTTTTTATGATTAAAAGCCGGTTAATTGAACTATACTTCTCGTTGGAAAAAGCTGAAATGCACAAGTTTGAGGATTTCATAGCCTCACCGTATTTTAATAAAAATTTGCATATTTTGGCATTATTTTCTCATCTTAAAAAGATCTATCGAAAAGAAGGCGTTTATGAAATTAATAAAGAAAGTGTGTGGAAAACGGTTTTCCCGGATGAGGTTTATAATGATAAAAAGATGCGTGAGCTTGTTTCGAAAGGAATAATGCTCATCGAAGATTATCTATATTTCAATAATATAAAGACCAACCGGATCCATTACTACGATACTCTGCTGACGGTATTCAATCGGAATAACCTGGAAAAATCCTATACAACCCACCTTAATAGACTGGAAAAATTCTTTAAAGAAAAGAATAATGTGGATATGCTTTATTACCATGAATATATTCAACTTCTGCTGCAGAAGAACAATCACCTGATTGTAAATCCGGAAAAGAATATTGTGGAATTGCTTAATAATCTTTCTATTCTAAAAGATCACATCGGGATATATAATTACTTGCTAATATTAAATTATGTACATATAGCTAAAAGTCTTTCCTCCAGTCTGAAACTTGATGAAATAGTATATGAAAAACTGCTTAATGAGGTGAACATATTCATCAAGGAGAATCGTAAAGAGGTTATGGATAAGCATCCCTTGTTGTATTCTTTCTATCTAATTTTAATGGCTTATGACAACTCAGAGGATACAAAGCATTACTTCACGCTTAAAGGATTTACCATGAATAAGCTAAAAGAGTTTTCTAATGAGCAGAAAGGATATCTTTATTACAATCTCCATAATTATGCGATGGTTCGGCTCTCAAAAGGCGATGGTGATTTCAAAAAAGAAGCTTTCGATACAATAGTTTACTTCGAAAAGAACTCTAACATTTTTGATGATGAAAACTTTGGGTATCTTGATTTTTTGAATATTGTTAAGCTTGGAATAGAGAGGGAAGAGTTAAACTGGGTTGAAAAGTTTATACAAAAGTATAAAGAAAAGATAGTTTACCAGTATAGGAAAAGTACGTATTGTTACGCAATGTCGTTGGTTCAATTTTCGAAAAAGGAATTTGATAAAGCTTTAGAGAATTTAAACCAGGTTGAATTTCATGATTACTACTTCTACCTGAATGCTAAGACCCTGCAAATAAAAGTTTATTTTGAGATCAAAGAAGTTGAGGGAATACTTTCGATTATAGACTCTAACAGGCATTTTTTTAAAAAGAAACTGCATCTACCCGAGTATCTCTAATAACAGTACAAAAAATTCTTTTCCTATGTAAACAGATTGATTAGAATAGAACGATGGAAGAAGAATAAAATCGAGGACTTATATATCGAAATTGAAAAAGACGATCTGTATTTGAATAAAAAGTGGCTCTTGGAAAAAACGAAAGAACTTTCCATATGAAAAACTGAGCGGCATTTGGGGAAATACCGCCCGCTTTGTTGTGTAAGGGATAAAATATGAAAGTAAAAAATGGTGAGATCGAAACTTTATAACTTAACTCTAACTCCTCCCTGTATAGTGTAAAAATTATTTGATTTCTGTCCTTCAAAAATACCATGATAACTTCCTCTGACTGTTAAACCAAGTGTTTTACTTACCGAAACCTCACCACCTATGCTTCCGCTGAGACCAAGATTGATTTTATCTGTCATCCTCAGAAGTATAAATATATCCCCCCAAAGCAACATCAAAAAAAATAGAACTGTTTATGCCGCTAAGATTAACGTAGTATCTTGGTCCGTATGTCATCTGGACCATCGAGGAAGACTCAATCTCATCTCTCATTGAATTGTAACTAACCTCTCCTCCCAGAGATAATTTTTCATTCACGTCGTAAGCTACTCTTAAACCAATTATACCTGATGAGCCGATTTCTTTTGAAGATTGTTTTTTATTTTGTGAAATACCTCCGTATAAAGTAAGGCTGTAATTATCCGGTTCGATTACCGGCTTTTTTACTTTTTGTGAGTGGGCTATCGTAAAGCAAGGGAAAATGATAAAGAGTGCTGTCAGTAAAGCTAATGTCTTTGTTGTTTTCATTTTTGTTAGGGTTAATTTTTATTAGTAAAATTTTCTTTTTCAAATTTCTTAATAGCAAATTAATCCTCACAACACTAATTCAAAAAGAATTATTGGAATGTTTGTAGTTCAGGATTTTTCGAAAATATGTAAGTACTTTGAGAGCCTAAATATGTAAAATCAGTGGATTAGTTAAAATTGGAGTTTTTATGTAAAGGAATAAATGTTGGATTTGTCGTAGAATGGAAGTGAATATTACTGATGAAAAGTTAAAAGACAAGATCCCGGAGCTGCATTAGTTTCTTCCTTATCTTTGTTGGATAATAGTCAAAAACTTTCGCAACCCCGAGATCTTTAAATGGAAACTTATGCATTTAATAAGTTACACTCTTTATACGCCCGGTTCAATTCTGTTACTCTTCTTAAATATCATCGAGTCCAGGCTGTACTTACCTGCACCAATAAACATTAAAGCTATAAACACACACATTAGCTCAAGAGGATGAAAGACCCTTCCCCACGCGTCCATCCTTGATAGGTGGGTAGCCGTCGCTACTAACATTGTGAATGCTAAAAAAAATGAGGAAGTACGTGTGAATAATCCAATGAGTATCAGAAGACCTCCACCGAATTCACTTGCAGCAGCCATAAATCCCCAGAAGGTAGGAGCGAATGAAATTCCAAGGTTACTCATTGCTCCGCCGATTTTAGTCCATAATTCCGGTCCGCCTGTTATCTTTGGCAGTCCATGAACGAGTAAAAAGGAAATGCCTACTCCTAGTCTCAATACCAGTAAACCCAGGTCTTTGTGTTTTTCGAAGAAGTTTTTTAACATTTTGTGAATGAGTTAGTTTTTGGTTATCATCCATAACCTTCATATATGATTAATAGTGCCTGAAAATTAATTTTCATCATAAGTTTCAGGTACAAATATTCTCTTAGCTATTTTATTTTTGATTTGGTGTATACGTGTTTAATACTATTCCGCAATCGAATGCCTGTGATTCTTTTAACTTGAGATTTAGTCTTTGATCTCCATCTCCGAAGATCCGAAGTCCGTTTCCGATAGCGGTTGGATTTACAAAAAGATTGTACTCGTCTATCCTGTTCTCTTTTATCAGGCTGGAAACAAAATCTGCGCCTCCATACACAATTATGTCTTTGCCATCCTGTTTTTTGAGCTCATCTATCTTATCTGTGGAATGCTCAAGTATGGTGTTATTCCACTTGGACTCATCCAGCGTCTTTGAAAAAACATATTTCCGGTATTCCACCATAAGTTTGGCAAAAGGATATTCTTCACTTTCCGGTTTATCCATATAGTTTTCCCAGTGTGTTACAAAACCATCTGTCATTTTCCTTCCAAGAAGGATTGTATCGCAAGAGTGTGTCAGCCCTTCGACATATTGTTTAATGTCATCACTCCAGCCCCATGTCATCCAGTCAAGTTCTCCGTTTGGACCGCCAACAAAACCATCGATACTTATCTGTACCTGTAATTTTAATTTTCTCATTATCTGATTAATTTAAATTTTACGAATTCATCGCTTTTTCGATCTCAGCCAAATCGAATTTCTTCATCTGCATCAACGCCCCCAATGCCTTCCTTGCTTTTTCAGAATCTCCCTTCATTACTTCTTCCCAGTTCTCCGGGATGATCTGCCAGGAAAGACCATATTTATCTTTCAGCCATCCGCACATTGATTCCTCGCCGCCGTCTGATGTAAGTTTATCCCAGAAGTAATCGATTTCTTCCTGGTCCTTACAATTCACTATTAGCGAGACAGACTCATTGAATTTGAAAATTGGAACGCCATTTAAATCAAGAAATGCCCTTCATTCTATCTCAAATGAAACTGTCATTACTGAACCAACAGGCCTGTTAACCGGGTCTGCCATTTCTTCGCTATAATACGTTGTTGTGTTGATCTTTGAATTTTTGAATATCGATGTGTAAAATTTTGCTGCTTCTTCTGCCTGGTTGTCAAACCAGAGGCATGTTCCTAATTTATCTGCCATTATATATTTTTTTTAACTTTATACTTTTAACTTTGAACTTTTAACTTTGAACTTTCCCCTTTCCCCTTATTGGTATTTCATTGGCTCGTATCCAAGAATCCTTCTCCATAGTCCGATTTGCCCGATAAAATAAGCCTCCCTGTGAATTGAAAATGCAACCAGTTCAAAGTAAGGCATCTTCATATCTTCCATTTCGAATATCTTATCGAGTGTTTCGTCGGTCGTATTTACTAATGCTTCCCGTAGGATTGGTGTGACTTCATCCCAATCCTCTCTGTATGATAAGAGAGTTGGATATTGTGTCCCATCTTTTATCCCTTGGTAATCTTTGAAAAGATCATCCGCCTTTTGCTTATGACTTTCACCGGTAAGCAGATTTGCAAGTTCATACCTTTGCTGTACCAGACTCCCTGCCAGCCATGCAATATGGTTTGCCTTCGATTCCATTCTCCTATGCGCATCTTCATCTGATATTCCCTCTAATACGTTTCTAAAAAAAGTTGTATGTGTATCATACAGGTATAATAGAGATTCGATACGTGTACTTTTTGTTTTTTCCATTTTTGTATTTTTTTTAACTTTCAACTTTTAACTTTCTAACTTTAGTTATTCTCCTACAAAAATTTTAAATCCTCCGAATGCCATCTTCTTCATATCAAATGGCATATTATTCATATCCACACAATCTTCGTTCAGCCGGGGATCCGCCATTACTTTCTTATTGATTTTATTCCGGTCAGCTTTGGATCTGTATGTGATAAAAGCAAATACGATTGTTTCATCATCTTTTGGCTTTATGTAATCACCAAATCCTGTCATACCCTCTATATTCATATCGTCACCCATACTCTCGATGTAGTTTAACGCTCCGTGTTCAATCCATATCTTACGGGCTTTTTCGGACATTTTTTTGTATGCCTTTAGGTTTGCTGTTGGGACGGGAAGCAGGAATCCATCAACGTATTTTGCAGTGTTTTTGCTTGTAGATTTTTTCTTTACATCCTTTTTTGTTGTCTTTGCCATTTTTATTTTTTTAGATTTTGTAATCCTCTACTATTGATAAAATATTCCCGGCAGGGTCTTTAAACCATGCTACTGTTACTCCTTCATTTCTTGAAATTCCTTTTTCGTCTGTCTTGATGTCTCCTTCATATTGCTCGAAGGTAATTCCATCTCCTGTTAATTCATCGACTGTTTTTTCCACATCGTCAACTATGAAATTTAATACTGTAAATTCAGCCGGTGTATGGCTCTCTTTTGGATAGATCATAGTTTTTTTATTATTGGAGTGCACTATTAAGTTTCCCATTCTTTCATCGAGCTCAACTTTTAAACCCAGCTTTTCTCCGTAAAAATCCTTTGCTTTAAATACATCATCAGTAGAGTAACTTCCGAATGTTTCTTTTATGTTTTGCATCTTATTCTCCTTTAATTTTATTCGGTTATTAATTCTATATTAATTTTGTTCGCTTCAAGGAGTCCGAGTATTTTATGTATATCTATGCTTTCATTCGTAGATTCGACTCTCAGGATTTTATCACAGTCATCAAGGTCAAAGTTCATTATGTAATCAGGAAAACTTTTATTCAATTTTGAAATAATAATTTCACCGATCAGTTTACTGCTCACATCAGTCTTAAATATTTCCACTTTTGAAGTATGCATAAGTAAAATACTTATTGTTTTTAATTCTATACAAATATAAAACGGTTTTCCGAAATTTCCCGTGTGTTATTACGCCAATTTAAAGGGGCGATTACGACAAATGTGAACCGGTTTTTATCAGAGGGGGTGTAAATGTGCCATCGTAAAGGGTTGATTGCGACTATGCAAAGAGCTTGTAGATTTTGCCTTAATTTAAAAGAATGATCACTTTATAAGAATTAGCTTCCCGGATTCTGAATAATTCTGTATTCCATTTTTTTGATCTCTAACACTCACTGTGTAAAAATAAATACCTGATGATAGATTTTCATTACCAAATTTGAAATTGTGGATCCCGTTATTAAATTTACCTTCAGCTATTGTCCCTACATTCCTCCCTAATAAGTCATATATTTTTATTGTCACAAAACTAATTCTCGGTAAACTTAATTTAATATTGGTTATTGGGTTAAATGGATTGGGATAGATCGAAAGTACATACTCCGAAACAACATTGTTATTCTGAATTGAAATAGGTTCACAATTATTTCTTTTAGAAAGTCTGATGGCATCGGCTATTACAAAACCATTTGTGCCATTGTTTGATAGAATAATATTACCGGAATTGCCCGCATTAAATTCGTAGTTTCCTAATGCTAACCATTCACTTCCGCGAGTTCTCTGGTTGATTACTGTATCTTTTATACCGTTGGCATGAGTAATCTTTACCGGGACATTTGATGCCCTGTTTTCATCCGCTGTCCACCTTAGGAATAAGTCATATTCTCCCTGCTCAGGTATATTTGGAGAATATTTTACTGATTTCGAACCTGGTTCGTTTCCGTCATGAAGATAATTTGAGCCCCAATAACCCTGTACAAAAGTACTGGTAATCCATTGCCCTGTGATTGATACACCATTTAGTGTGTCGGTATTATCTAAAATTATATCGGATGGGTTTAATATATTATCAATATAATCACACATTCCTTTTCCTAAAACTTCTCCGTGTAATTTATATCTTGGGATTGTCCATTCAACATTATCGGTTCTGTTTACCCAGCCCGTTTCAAGACTCGTTGAAAAATCGATACTGTTAAAAATTGAATCTACCCATTTTTGAGAGGTTTGACCATTGGTGGGATACAATAGTTCGCGGTTAATTGGATAATCCCCGTTTTCAAAAATTAACTTTCTGTAAAAATCCAAATTCTCTGAACGCTCTCCTGTATTTTGACTTGCGTAGAACCAGGTATTATTATCATTCTGACCGGGGAATGGATTATGTGAATCAATAAATATCTTTAATGGATTTGATAATGTACTTTCTATAATTTTGTTTTTAATTGCTGTAATAGAAGCCCAGTAAGAAGGGGAGTCCCAGTCACGGTTAAAGTCTACAGGTAATTGATCTTTCCCTGTACCCCCTATTGCTGATTTATCTACATCCATTATTGGAACTATATAAATTATTGCTTTTCTCCTGAGTCTGTCAGCTTTGACATCATTTGAAGAAAGAAAATCACATAAACCTTCAATCACATAATTTGAATGGGATTCCATTGCATGTGCTCTTCCGGTAATCCAGATGATATACTTGCCTGTATCAGCAACGCATGATTCCGTAAATGTAAAAAGTTTTATATTTCTGCCTCCATGGCTCAATGCAATATCGGATACAGATACGTAGGGATTTTGACTAAGACTGGATTCAAGTTCCAATAGATCGCTGTATATATATGGATATCCGTGAGAAAAGTATATTGTATTTTGCGAGTATATTCTTGTGAATTCTTTTGAATCACCAACAAAAGTGCCCTGAAATCTAAACCAATTTATTTTGTCATAGCTGTATGCTGCCAAAACGGGGAGGTAATATTGCTCGGAATATTTAACCTGGATTTTAAGTGCTTCGTTAACATTAAATCCAGATATCTTACAATAAAATACAACATTCCTAGTATCTCCCGGTCTTAATTTTGATTCAATTTTAACTGTATTTGTATTATTGTTAATATTAAGAATTCTTGCATTTGCACCTTCAAATGTCGTATCAACAATAATTTGGGAGTGCAATATTACTGGGGTCAATAAAAAAATAAATAAAAATCCGGTTTTTAATAAATTTTGCATTATTTAAAACATCTATTTCTATTAATCTATACAAAATATATGTATAAACAATTCACTTACCGCTATTTTAATAAGCAGGGTGTAAATCCGCCATCGCTAGGGGTTGATTGCGACAGCATTATGGTGTAAATTTGTATTAGAAAATAAAAAATCTTTTATGAAAAGAATATCTATTTTGGTGCCTAAAAGAGCGATACTTGGAAGTCTCGAAGGAACACGAATGTTATTTACTCAGGTTAATCGGTTTTTTGAATCACAGGGCGCACAGCCGTTATTCGATGTACAGTTGGTTGGACTAACTAAGGAAACCACGCTTTGCGGTGGAGCTTTCATTGCAAATGCACATAAGCTCATTGATGAGGTTGAAGAAACAGACCTCATAGTTATACCTGCACTGGATGGAGAAATTACATCGGCTATTGAAGACAATAAAAAATTTATTCCGTGGATTATTAAACAATACAAGATTGGTGCTGAGATTGCAAGCCTTTGTATGGGAGCGTTTCTGCTTGCAGAGACTGGATTGCTTAACGGCAAAAAATGTTCTACTCATTGGGTTGCTGCAAATGATTTCCGGAAACTGTATCCTGATGTCCTGCTCGTTGATGATAAAGTAGTCACAGAAGAGCAAGGAATATATTCAAGCGGAGGCGCTTTCTCTTATTTAAATCTCTTATTGTATCTGATAGAAAAATATGCCGGACGTGATATGGCTATCCTTGCATCAAAAGTTTTTGCCATAGAGATCGAGAGACGTACTCAGTCACCTTTTACAATTTTCACCGGACAGAAAGATCACCAAGACAATGAGGTTAGAAAAGCGCAGGAGTTCATCGAAAATAATTACACCGAAAAGCTTACCGTGGACCAGATTGCCAAAATGTTTTATATCGGAAGACGTACATTCGAGAGAAGATTTAAGAAAGCCACTACAAACACGGTAGTAGAGTATATCCAGCGGGTTAAGATCGAAGCAGCCAAAAAAATGCTCGAGACCTCACGGGAAAATGTAAACGACGTGATGTTTAACGTCGGATACTCAGACAGCAAAGCATTTAGGAATACGTTTAAAAAAGTGGTCGGGTATTCACCTTTGGAATATAGGAAGAAATACACAAAAGTTGGAGCTTATGCGTAAATAAAAAATGGCGAAGCAAATATGCTCCGCCTAATAAATTAATATTCCTAACTTAAACTATTTCCATATGTATGTAGTCCCATCTCCCCTATAGTAGATGTATGTTCTCGGTGAATCTTGACTGGCATCTGCCGGCGAATACCCTAACCTGTATAGTGTACCATTAAGTACGTCATCCACTACTCCCGTATAGTAGATTTTTACATTAGGATATTCAACAATGAAATTATCTCTGATGATGTATGGCAGGGCACTCACTTCGATTTGTGTCTCGGTCCTTGCTATACTGCCGTTTTCATCATATGTTATTCTGTTTATCAATCCGTCTTTATGATATTCTGCTGTGAATGTGTTTCCATAATCGTTTATCCAGCGTACATCCTTATCAATATCATAATTCCCGGAATAGTTTTCATAGAAACTGTTTCTAACGAGAATAGGCACATCATCTTCAGACATGTAATGCTGTGAATAAACTGTTTCTGTATAAGACAGGCAAAGCATAAATACTCCTGCCAAAATTAGTTGCTTTAACATTGGATGTCTCCTTACTTATTTTAGAATTATTTACCCCTAATTCTGCAAAATAAGTGCCGTAAAATAAGCTAAGTATTTTCTGTAAGATAAAATAAGGGAGGTAGTGAGCGAGTCTTAGAAAATATACACAAATGAGGCAAAAACGCACATAGTAATGGACATTATTAAAAACAATTCTACTTTAATTTATATTACTGCTTTATCCATTTATAGGTACGGCTTTTTATCCATTCACCGGCGCTGTTTATATCATATGAAATGCTGATCTCATAACCTTCAAAAAACTCCGTTGTGTGTCCCACACGGTAACTCGTGCCGTCTGAGTTTGAGAAAACCTGATCAAGTTTGGTTTTATTATCACCGTTTTTAATGAGTTTCCCTCTTCCTGATGTTCCCCACGGAGAAACCTGTATTACTATTATTGCATCTTCACCTTCATCATAGTACTGAAAGAACTGCCAGTATGAACCTGTCTTCTTACCGTCCTTAAGTCCGAATAACTCGCCCATTAGACTAGTCCCCCCAACTCCCGGTTTCCATTCCAGTCCGTACGTGTCATCCGTCTCCTGCTCATTCATATATTCGGAGTTATCGGCCAACCAAACACCCTCCATTACTTTTATCTGGTCTGTGAACCATTTCGGAGTCTGTGAAAAGGCTATGTGTGATGTGATAAACAAAAAAAAGAAAGCGGGTACATATTTCATTCTATTCATAATTAAATATTAACCGATTAGTATTTTCTCGTTTATCTGTTTCCCAAGCCCCAGCTTGGGAAACCACTTTACAAACTTTATAAACTTTGAAACTTTGTAAACTCCTACTTCACCAATACCATCTTTTTTGTTTGAATGAAATAACAT
>CALGOI010000372.1 GCA_937959065.1 uncultured Ignavibacteriota bacterium
ATCCGGCTCTTTTACTTTAAACAGATGTGTATTGCTTCTGGCGTATCGGACATCTCCAACAATTTGTACTTTCTTTGTACAAAAGATTGGAGTCATATTCTCAGGTCCGTATGGTTCAAAGAATGATAATATCTTTACAAATGAGCTGGTTATATCTTCGAATGAGATTTCCTCATCGATTATTACTTCGGGTAATAACTGTTCCTGCGATAACGCTTGTGACGCTATCTTGTTAAGTTTAAGTTTGAAATTATCGATCTTTCCAATCTCTAGCTCAAGTCCTGCTGCATGATAGTGTCCGCCGAACTGGATCAAGTCACCCTCGCACTGCTTCAGTGCATCATAAATGTTAAACCCGTTTATACTCCTTGCACTTCCTTTTGCTACTCCGTTAACCGTAGTTAGTACTACGGACGGAAGGTGAAATTTTTCCACAAGTCTTGCAGCAACGATGCCAATTACGCCGGGGTGCCACGTATCATTATGTACTACCAGCGTGAATAGATCATCCGTTACCATCTCCTCACATTCTCGAATCGCGTGTTCGGTAATAGTCTTATCAATCTCCCGTCTGTTTAGGTTCTCTTCGTTTAGTGTTCCCGCAAGATCTACAAGCTCATCTTCGTTATTGCTAGTCAGCAGTTCAACAGCTCTTTTAGCATCACCTAATCTTCCAACTGCGTTTATTCTTGGAGCCAGTGTAAACACTATCTTTGAGGTGTTTATTGTTCCCGGGGTTAGTCCGCTTTCCTCTAGAATAGTTCGTATAGAAGGCCTTGGGTCTTCATTCATCATATCCAGTCCTTCACTTAGAATTATTCGGTTCTCGTCAACTATTGGAACTATATCCGAAGCAGTCGCTATGGCAACGAAATCTAATAGTGAATAAGCATAACCATCTTCCTTCATCAGCTTGCACACACCCTGTATTAATTTAAATGCCACACCCGTTCCGCAAAGATACTTAAAGGGGTAAGAATCATTTTCCTGAAGGGCGTCAAGAACTGCATAAGCGTCAGGAATCTGATCAGGGGGCTGGTGGTGATCGCAGATTATGAAATCTATTCCAAGAGTTTTCGCATACTCCACTTTGTCGTATGCTGTTATACCGCAATCGATGGAGACGATTAGTTTTATACCTTGTTCATGAGCAAGATTGATCGCCTTCTCGCTGATTCCATACCCTTCTTCTATCCTGTCGGGGATATAAACTATTGAATCGACACCGAAGTGTTTTAAGAAAAGATAAAACATTGAGACGCCGCATGTACCATCTACGTCGTAATCACCCAAAACCATTATTTTTTCTTTGGCTGCGATTACATCTGTGAGCCGTTCTGCAGCTTTTCGGCAGTCTTTGAGTAAGAAAGGATCGTAAAGACGCTCCTTTGTTGGCTTGAAAAACTTTACCGCTTTGGCATAGTTCGTAATTCCTCTTGAATAAAGTAACCTAAGCAGCGTCTCCGGCACCTGTATGTTTGTACGCAGAGCCCGCATCTCCTCGATAAAGTTATCTATAGATTCGCCATTACTCGACCCATTCCCCCCGGAGAGTTCTTTTAATTTCCAAATTTTTTCCAATTGCCATGATAATTAAATTAATTTGTGCTCAAAGGGGGAGTCGAACCCCCACCCCGTTGCCGGGACTGCGCCCTGAACGCAGCGCGTCTACCAATTCCGCCATTTAAGCTGAAAGCAGCGTCGTGATGTACAATATAACGGAATGTAAAAATATAATCTTAGAATTTCAATTTAATAAATCATAGAAATTTAACTTTATGTTAAAATTTATTTAACCAATATTAGACTTGAAGAAATTTACTTATTTTTAATAAATTATCTTATGATACGGGTAAATAACGTATTTAAGACTTACCCCGGAGGCGTATCTGCCCTGGAAGGAGTCTCGTTCGACATCGGGAAAGGTGATATTTGTGGTTATGTAGGTACTAACGGAGCCGGTAAAAGCACTACCGTCAAAATAATTGCCGGAATGCTGGATTTTGACAAAGGTGAAGTGGAAGTAATGGGTCTGAATGTAAAGGATAATCCCGTAGATGTGAAAAATATTATCGGGTTTGTACCCGAATCAGGTAATATGTTTAATTCATTAACTCCAAAGGAGTTTCTATTCTTCATTGGAAGGGTCAGAAACCTTGAAGCATCTCTCCTTGAATACCGCGTAAACGCTTTTGCTCACCTCTTTGAATTCGATAAAATGATAAACTCGTCCCTTGCGGATCTCTCTAAGGGTAACAAGCAGAAAGTACTCATTTCATCTGCGCTTCTTCATAATCCGGATGTTATTCTCCTTGATGAGCCGCTTAATGGACTGGATGCCGACTCCATATTTGTCTTTCAAGACCTCATTAAGGAACTTTCTTTGAAAGGAAAGACCATTCTCTATTGCTCCCATCTCCTCGATTTAATTGAAAAAATATCCTCTAGGATAATTCTTATAGATAAGGGAAAGATCATGATTGATAAAGACACGACGGACCTGAAAAGTACCAAAGATTATACTAACCTTGAAAATCTTTTTAAAGGGCTGAACCCTGAAACGGAAAAGAAAAAGTTTTCCTACGATGAGATTTTTGGCTGATAAAATTCTGGTTTTATTCCTGTGTCTTCTTGCGGGGAACGCTTTTTCGCAGGTTATCCTTCAGCAGCCGGCGCCCGATTCAATCCGCACGGGGAATTATCTCACGACGGATTTTGATAATACAGTAAACTCAGCCTTTCTCAATTCCCGGTTTAATTATGACCTTAACGAAGAGAAATTCCTCTTTACAATAAATAATAACTACAAGTCTAACGTTACTAAATTGCAGGAAAACTTTTTCCGCGATCAGAATGACCTTAAACTTGTAATTGATTATAAGCTTTTCGATAACCTGTATACCGGTATTGGTGCCAATATAAGTGCGATCTTTGACGATAAGAATGTAACATTGAATCAGAATGCAAACAATTTTTACTTCGCAAACTTTGATTATTACCCCATTACCGATTTTTATATTAACTCGAAACTTGGATATGTTGCCGATAACCAGATAGGTGAAAAGAATACAGGCATAAGAGGTGAAATAAATACAGAGATTGGAAATTTTAATGTTGAGGATTACATTACAAATTCGATTGTAAAACTGGCTTACGAAGATCTCACACAAAAGCTGAATTACAATTTTCAGGTTGGCTCCGAGATATTTAAATCATTTTCTCAATTTTCCACAAATACCGGAAGAATTGGATACTATAACCGCCGAAATGACTTCTATTTACCGGCATCTTCGGATGTCCAAAATGAATTCGGAGTCCAGAATAACATTGAGTCTCGTCTTGAAAATTTTTTCCTGGTTCAGGATGAAGTGAATTATCTGGTTGATAATAATTATCTTCTTACAATAGGGGGAGAGTTTTCTTCCAGAAATGTAGTTAAAAATCTGAAATATAAGTCCACTATAACCGCGGTTATTTTTGATAATAACTATGACTCTGAACGTCAGGAGAACAGGTTTAGATTTTCGATGGATTTAGGTATAAATTTTGTAAACAATATTACAAAGATTGGTATAATTCACACTGAAAGATCGGAGAATAATCAGCCCATTAACCTTGAAGGTTTAAACCCGCTTACTGTCCGGCAGCTGGAACAGGTCGAAAAAGAAAAAAATAACAACAGTTCCAGGACCACTCTTATTCTGGATAACACTTTCAGGCTTTCAAATACAAATTCTATTAAATTTTCCGGGTCATCATCCATCCTCAGATATGATACGGATAGTGATAATAATTTTGACGACAGAGATGAACTTTTATTGATTGGAGCACTTTCTCACATTTATAATAATCTAAGCAGCTTTCAGATGGAAACTATCTTTGATGTCAGTTCTAATAAACTTTCTTATATTTATAAGGAAAGGAGTTCAAACAATAATACTAATACAATTTACCGTCTCACATCCAACAGTACATTTTTGCCGGTATCAAATCTCACTCTAAAAAACTCCGTGCAAGTTCTGGCTAATTACACAGTCTATGAATTTGAAGATCTTGTCTCACAGGTAAACAGTTTTTCCTACAGGCAATTGACTGTGAGGGACTCGATTTATTACAACTTTACTGACGAATTCTTTCTGAATGTCTTTACCGGCCTTAAATTTTCTGAGCAGGGTGAGTTTGATAATGATGAATTTGCCGTAAGGCCCCTTACTTACTTCGAGGATGTCAACTTTGTAAGCTCACTAAACTATTTATTCTTCAATTTCATCGAATTTTCAGCCGGGTATAAATTTTACCAGCAAAAGAGATTTAATTATAATGAAGGAGTTAAGGAGCTAAACAGCACTATTCGTAATTTCGGACCTTTAGCCGGCCTTAAAGTCTATTTTAAAAATAAATCCTACCTCTATCTGAATAGCGGGCTGGATTATTTCAAATATGATGATTCATCACGGAATAATTCGGCGGCTTCTGTAGTAGTCAGAATTATATGGAATATTTAAATTATATGTGTAAATTTTAGTAAATAAAGTTAACTATTCTTCTTGGATACTCTATTTCTTGAACTCGACAGTGACAGATCTGAAATACAAAAAGTAGAACAGGTTTTAGCAAAAATTAATGAAAAAATCGGCTTTAGTCACGAAAGATTCATAAATCTCCAGATTGCTGTTTCTGAAGCAATGGTAAATGCTATTGTACACGGCAATAAGGAAGATGAAAACAAGAAAGTCCATGTGATCGTTAATTATGACCCTACTATGGTAGAGGTTAAAGTAAAAGATCAGGGTCCCGGTTTCGATATCGGAGCATTGCCAGATCCCACCAACGAGGAAAACCTTTTGAAAGAATCCGGTAGAGGTGTTTTTATAATAATGTCCCTTGTGGATGAATTCAGCTGCGATTATAATGACAGCGGTACTGAGCTCAGCCTCATTATTCGGCGACGGAAGAAACAGCCGGAAACAAAAAACCCCGGCGAGTAACCGGGGCTGTACAATAATCTAATACCTTATGACCTTTTTACCCCTTCATCATATTGTCATAGACTCCCATTACCTCTCTTACAGCTTCTGCAGATTCATTTAATAATTTTTTCTCGTCATCATTTAGTTTTAACTCGATGATTTCTTCAATACCTTCTTTGCCAAGCTTTACAGGTACGCCGAGATATATTTTATCCATTCCATATTCTCCATCCAGCCATGCGCATACCGGGAATATTCTCTTTTGGTCTCTTACAATCGATTCTACCATCTGGGCTGCTGCCGTACCCGGAGCATACCAGGCAGATGTTCCCATTAGCTTTACTAATTCACCGCCGCCCTGCTTTGTTCGCTCGAGGATAGGGGTTAATTTTTCTTCACTGATGAACTCTGTCACAGGGATACCGCTAACAGTTGTGTAACGCGGGAGCGGAACCATAGTGTCTCCGTGTCCACCCAGTAACATAGCCTGTATATCTTTGGGGGAGCAGTTAAGTTCGGTCGCAAGGAAAGCCCTGTACCTTGCCGTGTCGAGTATCCCAGCCATTCCCATGACTCTGCTTGACGGCAAGCCGGAAGTCAGATACGCACAGTAAGTCATTACGTCGAGAGGGTTGGATACTACTATTAATATCGGATTTGATGAATGCTTCATTACATTTTCCGTAACCGATTTTACTATTCCTGCATTCGTGGAAATAAGATCGTCCCTGCTCATACCCGGCTTTCTCGGTAGCCCGGATGTAATTACAACAATATCTGAATCTTTGGTAAGTGAATAATCGTCTGTACTTCCGGTCAATCTTGTATCGTAGCTGTTTATCGGGGCTGTCTGCCACATATCTAAAGCTTTTCCTTCTGAAATACCTTCCTTAATATCCAGTAGTACAACTTCATTAGCTAATTCTTTCTCGGCAACTACATTTGCAACTGTTGCCCCTACGTTTCCTGCGCCAATTACTGTTACTTTCATTTTATCTTTATCTGCAATTAAATTTTTTGAAATAAAAAAAGGTTACAGCTTTTCAGCTGTAACCTTTTCCGTACCTGTTGGTTTAAAACTTGTTAGGCATTAGGCTCGACATTTATTACCTTTTTGCCTGACTTATCTGTGAATTGCACTGTTCCTTCTATCAAAGAAAAAATAGTATAGTCTCTTCCGAGCCCGACATTTTTTCCCGGTAAGAATTTTGTGCCTCGCTGTCTTGCGATGATAT
>CALGOI010000373.1 GCA_937959065.1 uncultured Ignavibacteriota bacterium
ATCTTTTGCTTTTCGTCTTTTGTTAATTTATTTAATTTATTCCTTTCGTTCGGATCATCATTAAAAGAATTAAAAATGAATAGTTGTTCATTTCCATCAGGTTCACGTCCAGCACCACCTGAACCGCCATTCATCAATAATGACGTGGCGGAGTAATCCCAGCTGGCAACCAATGCCTCATATGTATTAGGATTATTATTAATAATGTCTTCGAATCCGGCCAATGCAGACTGGTAATCTCCAAGCGCAGCCTTGCATTTTTGTATGAAGTAAAAGGCGCGTGTTACCAATCCTGCATTCTCACCATTGTCCAGTATTACTTCTTCAAAAAATGCCTTTAATGGTGCCATCTTATTTCCGGCACTGTCTAGTCTGAGTGATGCCAGATATAGTTTACTGATTGCATCGTGCGCTTCCGGTGATTCAGGCGAATTCTCAAGGATTCTCTTTGCAATATCGATCACATTACTATAACTCCGTTTTCTCATTTCAATAGATAAACTATCACTTATCGCTGATGAGTTATAACCTTCCCTGACTAAAATTGTATCGTTGTAATCTCCCATTATCGGTATAATAAGCGGATCATTCTCCGATTTACTAGATAGCCCTGCACCTTCACCGCTATTACAGTCATTTGAGTATGAGAAGGTAACTGCCGGTCCCTGGAATCCCCATGTAACATCAGCTAAAGGATTCATAGATGTTTGCCCGTATGTATAGCAATTATAGTTAATAGGGTATGGGCTTTCACTGCTGCCGGGGAAATATCCCGTGAAATGCTTTCCTTCGTCATAGCTGTCCGATATATCGAATATATTATATCCGCCGTTAACTATAAAATAGCTTCCATCGACGTGAACATTCGATGCATCGTCGTCGGTATTTGTAATTTCATTCTCTCCCGCATTTAATCTGTATGCAGGAGCCATATTTATATTACTCCCCGATAATCCATATAAGCTTGGACCGTTTATATCCGTGCTTACTGTATTTCTGAATAGATCGACCGAAGAACTAATAAATGACATGGCGTTTGAATAACCGGAGATATTATTATTTTTGATTACTCCACCTGAAATATTGCTGAGAAATATTGCAGAAGAGCCGGAGGTTCCTGTAGGGGATGGAAATTCATTATCATCTATAATAATCGGTATGGACGCGGAAGAACTTGCAGAGAATGAAATCTCAGATAATGTATTATCTCCTGCTTGTATATTATTATTATAAATTACAATATTTGTACTTCCAGGTGATGTAGTAAAGGTACCCCGGATAGCCCCGCCATCACTTTCGTAAAAGATATTATTTGAAATGGATACAACTTTACAGTCGATCATATCCAGTGCATAAATATCATCCTGTTGAGAATCATTTACATCTTCCCTCCAATCTTACATTGCTTTGCCCTGCCTGGTACTTGCCGGAAAAGAATTTACCATCCTCTACTATTATTTTCCCTGTCTGTGAAAAGTTTAATGTTGTGCCGAGCTTCAACTCCAGGTCATATCCGTCTGTATTTACTTCGCCGTAACAATTAAATTCATCGCCGATCTCTTCATTAGTTACAAATGTACCCCCTTCCTGTATGGCAGGAACTAATTTGAACAGTTTCCCTTCACCCGGTTCAAAATAGCCAAGGTCACCGGGTTGATTACCCATTTCAAGGTATCCGCCGCTCCCTGGATTATTTTTATCGAATACTATGGATTCTTCGGTATTTAGATCTATGAGCTTCCAGTTATTACATCCTAACAGATCTCCAGTGTCGAACTTTATCTTGAGCTGCCTGATATCACCACTCCCAACGTTTAATGTTTCAGGTACTACTCTTCTATTAACCATCATAAATAATTTTTCCCTTCCCTGGCTGGTAATAGGTTCAAAAAATGCCATTTCCCAGTACTTTGTTGCGTCCTCATTGGTTGGGATAAAATCATAAGGAGATGAAGGGTTTCTGTAGATGCTTTTAATATCCGTAATATACTCATGATTTGCTCCCTCTCCCGGCGCATGAACACTCCAACCGCTTACCCAATTTGTATTATCAAGCGTTTCTTTCCAGTTTTCTATCTTCTGGTTCATATCTGCAACATACTGGAATTTATTCTGTCCGTAAACATTACTTGTTCTTTTTCCTTGGGGATCCAAACTCAACCCAAAGATGTTTGTTAAGCCAATCGATACTAGTACCTCAGCTGATGATTGCTGATCAAATTCCATTCCCTCAAAATGTGATAATCCTCTAAATCCAAATTCCGGCATATCACCTGACCCCCAGCTCATACTTGGATGCATAA
The DNA here is from genome assembly GCA_937959065.1 of uncultured Ignavibacteriota bacterium. Classification (GTDB taxonomy): domain Bacteria; phylum Bacteroidota; class Ignavibacteria; order Tepidaquicellales; family Tepidaquicellaceae; genus JAEYVS01. Next base: position 2,304 of record CALGOI010000373.1, read on the forward strand.
ACCAGCATATACCGTCTACTCCATGCGCTATTGAAACCATAGCCTGAACCTGAATCTCTTCATTAGTTGGTTCTCTTAAGTTACCTTTGAATTTATTTTGCGCAGTATTATATGTTGAAAAAGCATGGATTTGTGGTTGGATGATGAGCTTTGTTCCCGGTGCATAAGCATCCCTTTGTTCTCTTGCCTGGTTTACCTGATAAATGAGAGATCCCCATGGATTAGGTTTGGGATTATCATGGTAAGTTTTAACACCATCATCTACGACAGATGTTCTATCTCCTAATGAAGTAATCTGGATTTCATTATTATAATACGAATTATTTATACTTTTCCAATCATCAGGTATCTCGGAATTCACATTATTAAACTGATAAGGTATTCTGGTATTAAAAAATTCATGAGCATCTATCTGTACACTAAGCGGCTGGACGTTTTCAAAGGCAGGCTGATGTCCTAAGTCATTATTTTTGTGACCTCTCGTATGGTGATAAGTAGACAAGGTAAAATGAAATTTTCCATTTGGATGTCCTTCTTTTAAAAGGCTATCCACATAACGTGCAGCCAAATAGTTTGAATATGGAAGCTCATCAGTATAAAATGCATAATTGTTCACATTATTACCGAACCGAAAGGCTTCTTCCTTTATTTCATCATCATATTCTCCGGAAAAAAGCAGGTCGCCTGGTCCATCATCCAATATTATCTTATCTATCCATACATCTGCTTCGCCATACCACCATATCTTAAAGTCAATATTACATTCTGCACCCCAGTCACGCCAATCATCTAAGTCCACGCCTGCATTTAGACCTACTCCTGCAGTGGTGTTTCCCAGCACTGTT
>CALGOI010000374.1 GCA_937959065.1 uncultured Ignavibacteriota bacterium
AGTCAAACCGTTCCAGGGTTGGCTGGTCTCTCGCTGAATATGAAAGTATAGACAGGAATATAAGTATCCCGGCAAGGGACAAGAGGAATCCGAAAATCTGCTTTTTTGCATCTTCGGAGATGTTAAAATCTTCTTGAGGAGTGCTTTTTTTATTAGAACCGAGCTTTTTAACAGCACCCCGTTTGCTACCGCTATTTGCCATATTTCAATTTCTCACTACTATAAAAATACAATATCTAAGCCTTATTTACACTATCTTTTTCATCTTTCACGAGATTAATCTTCTTCAATTTTGTTTTCGCATTTGTTTCCGATTCAATAACATCTTTTAACTTTATCACTCCGTTTTTAAACATCGGTACATAAGGAACAGAATCCATTTTCGAGCAAACTTCAAGATCTTCTGCAAATCCAAGCGACACAAGATATTTGCCATGTTCAGTAGTTGACAGCATCTCCTGTATTGTCTTATTTGCGATCTTACCTGAATGTATTAAATAATTTTTACAAAGATCGATAGCGATCTGCTCCGGATCACCTAAACCTTCAAGATCTTTCCCGATTGCTTTCATTAATTTAATCAGTAGTAACCCGCCGCAAACAGTATCTTCAATACTTATATTGCCGTGTTTACCCGAACAAACAATAGAAACATCTTCGTTTAATGAAGCAAGATAATCGGAGACTGCAGAAATGTTTAAGAAACTTGCCAGAACAGCGGTCTTTGAATGCTTTGCTCTAACTACCGAAACAGTACCATTAGTACTGCTCCATACCATTATTTTTTCTTTAACGGTATCAGCAGTAAATTCAAGCGGAGAGTTTCCAAGGTTAAAGCCTTCGACAATCTTACCCTCCCTTTCACCGCAAAGTAATGAGTTGCCTCTGCCCTTTGCCACCCGAGCTGCAGTTGAAGCAGAATCAGTCGGAATTATTTCCTTAGCTCCATTTGCAAGAGCAACCGTCATTGACGATGATGCTCTGAGCACATCTATTATTACAACATTCTTGTCTTTTAAAAAGAGCTCGTCGTTTATAAGTAGATTAGATAAATATAGATTTACTTGCATATATTTTTAAAAAGTTTGCTGAAATTTTTTCTCTCCCCCTTTGACTCATAAAAAATTTTCAGCCCCGATCTTATCCCCGTATTATTTCAAAAAAGGTGTTTTTACAACAACAGCTTCAATTTTTTTACCTCTGACGTCTATTTCTATTCCGGTATTTTCTGTGTCGAATCCCTTTTTAACGTATCCCAGACCAATGTTTTTCCCAAGTACCGGAGATGGTCCCCCGCTGGTTACGTAACCGATTTTTTCGTCCCCGCTGTAGATCTCGGCACCGTGCCTGGCAACAAACTTGCCATCGACTTCAAACCCAACCAGCTTCCTTTTTAATCCTTCTTCTTTAACTTTTTGAATAGCTGCCCTTCCGTTAAACTCTTCTACATCCATTTTAGTTATCCAGCCAAGCCCGGCTTCGATTGGATTAGTCGTCTCATCCATATCATTCCCGTAAAGGCGGAATGCATATTCAAGCCTTAATGTATCCCTCGCTCCAAGTCCGCATGGCTGAATGTCAAACTCTTTGCCTGCCTCCATAATAGCATTCCATAGCGCTTCCGATTTTTCTTTATCGGAGGAAGAGTAGATCTCGAAACAGACTTTCTCGCCGGTATAACCTGTATGTGATATTATAACGTCCTGACCGGCCATTTTGCCTTTAACGAAATTATAATAAGGAATCGAAGAAAGATCGGTGTCAGTTAACTTTTGTAATGTTTTTAACGCATTCGGTCCCTGTACTGCCAATAAAGAAATTTCGTCGGAAATATTTTTAAGCTGTACATCTCCGGATAAATTCTCATTCATCCAGTTAAAATCTTTTTCGATATTCGAAGCATTTATCACAAGCATAAACTTATCACCCATATCGTAAACCAAAAGGTCGTCGATCACTCCGCCGTCTTCTTTACACATCGCGGAGTATTGGACTTTACCTTCACCAAGTTTGGATACATCATTCGTAGTCAGTTTCTGAACATAATCAAAAGCGTCCTCACCTGTTACCTCTACTTCACCCATGTGAGAGACATCAAAAATACCAACGGAATTCCTGACGGCAAGATGCTCTTTGATAATACCTTCATATTGAATCGGCATTTCAAATCCGGCAAAATCCACAAGCTTACCACCAATAGATTTATGAATGTCGTAGAATGCAGTACGCTTTGCCATTAATTATGAATTTCCCTCCAGCTTTTTCCAGTCATTAAGAAAACTTTGAAGTCCAATATCTGTAAGTGGATGTTTTGCTAATTGCTTAATAACTTTAAATGGTAATGTCGCTATATCGGCTCCCATCAATGCAGATTCAACGAAATGAATCGGATGCCGGATAGATGCCACAAGTACCTGAGTTTCGTATCCGTAATTATCGTAAATAGTAATTATCTGTGAAATCAGTGACATACCGTCATGGGATATGTCATCCAGTCTCCCCACAAAAGGGCTGATAATATATGCTCCCGCTTTTGCTGCGAGAAGAGCTTGTGAAGGTGAAAAGCATAAAGTTACATTGGTCCTGATGCCTTCATCAGCCAGTCTCTTCACAGCCTTAAGACCCTCGGTGATCAATGGAACTTTGACAACGATGTTTTCGTGAATTTTTGCAAGCTCCTGTCCCTCATCTACAATTTCGTCAGCTGTAACGGAAATCACTTCAGCGCTAATATCGCCATCGACCATTTCACAAATCTTTTCCAGCATAGATCTAAAATCTTTATGGCCTTCCTTAGATACCAGTGAAGGATTAGTAGTAACCCCGTCGAGCACACCCATGTCGGCAGCTTCTCTGATCTCATCCAGGTTTGCTGAATCAATAAATATTTTCATGATTCCGGAATTTTGATTTGTTAAAACTCAAAATACCCAAATTAAGCAATTTTAAAAAGGCAGGAAAGATTTATCTTGACATTAAACATTGAATAAAACATAATATTTCAAGGTAAAAAATGTCAAGTATTCATAAAAAAAAGGAGCCTGAGCTCCCAATTATTCAGCCTAAATGAATATCTCAGCTAATGAAAAATATAATACCATAACGCATTATAGACTTAAAAGGAAATTTTTTTAACTTTCCGAAAATAAATTTTGATCTAAACGTCGTTATTTATGTTCTTTGAAATAGTGAATATAATGTTTAGAAGGGTAGTAATTCAGATTTAATTTTACTTACTCAGTTGAATGACATTAGTTTAGATTTATCAGAAATAGTAATACTGTCAGAAGAGATTCTCAGGACACCCTCTTTAGATAATTTTAATAATGATTGATGAATTTTTCTTTTGCTTACATCAATAAGATTCGAAAGTTCTCTTTCGTCGATACTAATGTCAATATTTCTACTGCCATCGCTTAGATTAGACAAATTCATCAATATATCTACCAATTTTTTATCAGTATTTTCAGACTTGTTGATTAATTTTTGCTCGGCATTATTAATCCTATTGCATAATGTCTTCATTAAAGGAAATATTTCTAATGGATTATTGTTAAGTTTCCCCAAAAATATTTCTTTATCTATCAAGTGAATTTTACCATTTGTCATCGCTTTTACTGAAAAAGCGAAATCTTCATTATTCAAGATCTCACTTAGCCCCAAAATGTCTCCCGGGAAAAGTAACTGGATTACTCTTTTCTTCTTGCAGTTGATAACGCATTTTAAACCCCCTTCTATTAGTATAGAAATCCCTGCAGGTGTTGCTCCTGCGTCTATAATGCAATCACCTTGACCAAATGTAAATGTATCGAAAGGAAACTTTTCCTCAAGAATATTTAAATTCTGGGATGACAATATAAAATATTTTTTACTTAAAGATAGCGGTAGTATGGATGGAAATTCAATGATTTGAATCAATAGGATGTATGACGAAGAGGATTAGTCGTCGAGGTTGGCAATATTCATCAATATTTCAGGCTTTTTAAGGATTATTTTCTTTCCGTTTAATTCTATCAGCTTTTCTTCTTTAAAATCGGACAATATGCGGATTACCGTCTCGGTGGCTGTTCCAATTACATTAGCAATATCTTCTCTTTTTAAAGTGGAATTTATTGTCTCACCGTCTTCTTCCAGACCAAAAAACTCTTTGAACATAAACAGTGCTTCTGCTAATCTTTCTCTTACCGGTTTATGTCCTATGGTCATTATTTTCTTCTCAGCGGATTTAAGATCCTTGGATAATTTATTTAGGATTTGTTGTGTAATATCAGGACGGGTAGTTAAAAGCTCAAAAAATTTGTCTTTTGGTATAAAACAAATTATACACTCCCCAATAGTCTCTGCGGTTCCAAAGTAAGGTTCACCGCTTATTAACGCACGGTATCCAAGTACATCCCCTGCTTTCGCTAATCTAATAATCTGTTCGTTACCATCGGCTCCGAGTTTAAATAATTTTATAATTCCTTTATTGACACAATATAAACCTGACGCATAACCACCTTCAATGAAAACATACTGCCCTGATTTGTAAAGGTTGCATGATTTATGAAGAGTAATATCATCCAATTCCTGTTGCGTAAGCAAACAAAATAGAGATTGATCTCTTATTTCACACATTTCACAGATAGGAATTTCGAATTTCTTGATCATTTTCCCGGGAGGATTTAAGTTCTAGTGAAACTTGCAGAAAAAAGATGAAATTCAAAAGGCTTTTATACTGGATTCATGCTTGAATAATGATTTGGGATAATTATCAGAATCCAGCAAATCATTTACTTAAATTACTATAATTACAATCATATAAAAGCTGATATGAATCATTGGAAAACAAACAATCTTTTATTAATTTATATTAGTAAGTGGATACACAATTAATAACTTTTATTAAATTACAATAAGATATGAATATAAAAATCCTAAATTTATCTTTGATTGTGTTTATTCTGATTGGAATTTTTTCTTTGGTATCATGTCAAAAAGAAGTCCCAAAAGAATTGTTAGAGAATAATCAGCAGCAACCTCAAAACCAACAGCCGGATATGCCTGATGATTCGATTCATAACCGGTTAAGACAGAATTCAGAACACCAGATGAGTGACGAAAGCGGTGACCCTAAGGCAGTTGAATTAATGAAGGAAGCTGATATTGCTGATGAGAAATATGAAAAATCAAAATCAGATAATGATAAGAAGGATTGCATTAAAAAGCAATTAACAGCTGCAAATTATCTGATGTTTGAAGCTAACCTGCCTTCTAAAGAAAAATACAGACCGGCATTAAAGCGGTACAGAAGGGTCTTAGAGCTTGATCCATCAAACAAAGAAGCAAAAGAAAATAAAGAACAAATCGAAGAGATATACGAATCAATGGGTATGCCAATACCTAATACTTAAAATGGAAAATTTTAAAGGAATATAGTTATGAATAAGAAAATAGTTATTGGTTCGATTATTGTTGTTGTGTTCATGGTAGTGGGATTCTTCTCTTTCCTGGACAGCAAGATCGAATACTCGGACTTCAATAAGGCCAGCGAGAGTCACTCAACATGCCAGGTTAAAGGTACCTGGATAAAGGACAGGGAATCGAGATTTGATTCACAGAATAACCAATTCATTTTTTATATGAAAGATGAGAAAGGTGTGGAAATGAAAGTTGTATTGGATGGAGCTAAACCAAATAATTTTGAAATGGCTGAAAATGTCGTGGCCAAAGGAAAAGTAAAAGACGGATATTTTCATGCTAAAGAAGTTTTAACGAAGTGTCCATCGAAATACGAAGGTCACGGTGAGGATTTGCAAAAATCCGGTACGTAACATTAATTATCTGATTTCAGAAAGGGGATTTTTACATCCCCTTTCTTATTTTAGCCGGATTTACTTTTTTGCTTTTAACTTCCTGTATCTGGTTAGAAGAGAGAAGTAAAATCCAAGAACCATTACTACTGTCCCTCCCCATACGAGATTTATGAAAGGCTTTACGCTGGCTGTAATTACTAGTGTTTCCGGCATTTCTTCTTTCGGCTTGCTTTCGTCAATTACGGCAAGCTCTACTACCGTCTCTTCACTTACAGACATCCTTAAAAGATAAAATGTGTGTGGATCGTAAGGTCCCAGTTTTACGGGAATGTTTTCCGTCCCGTTTGGAGTGAACTTTTGTTCTGCGGTTAATTGATGGAGATTTCCGTCGGGAGTTGTCACCTCCAGTAATGCTCCCATTACATTTTCATTACTTCCATCATCCAGAGCTTCCCTGTTAAATTTAGTCATATCGACATCCATAAAACGGATTTTCATGCCATGCAATACTACTTCATCTCCCTTTTTAAGAGTACCCATATCTTCAGACGAGAAATCTCCTCCAACTTCTAGTGACATTGGGGAGAGATACAGATCTTTCACAAATAAATTAGCTATATCAGGATTTTTCATTACTCCTTCAGAATAATCACTGTAATACATAACAGGCTGCAACAAAAATCCTTTTCCGTCTTTTTCAACGATTACATTGAAATGGAATTTCTCTTCATCACCGGGGATGGGGGTCGCTCCTTTATATGTCAGATTATAACCTAGAGCTTCTGTTGTGTTGTTTAAGGGTAATGATACATTAACTTCTTCTGAATACCTAGATGAACCTATAATTCCCAGGAAAAGTAACATTAACCCAATATGAGCTATATATGGTCCAGCCTTAGCTTTATTTTTTGTAATTATCCTGTAAGCCATCTCTATATTAATAAACAAAGCGAAGAATGCGGCGGCGGCAAGTAAAGCTATTAGAAGGTCCCTTAAACCAATAATAACAAGTGTACTTGTTACAACTGCAGTAAGTGTGAGAGGCAGATAAAGGCTCTTTAAAAACTTTCTCTCTTCAGAATGCTTCCATTTTAAAAGAATGCTGAACCCATTTACGGCTGCTATTAATATTGCAAGCGGAAGATTAAACTTATTGTAGAATGAAGTATCTACTGTCCCGTCAATCAGTAATGGAGCACTTGTGCCTACCGCTATTATAAGTGCGGATGCTGTAATTGTAATTGCTCCCACAAATAATGCTGCTTCACGTGAAAACAACTGAGATTGCTGACCGGTATTTACCGATTTTAAACTTTTAATCCTGAAAAATACTAAACCAATTCCTCCACCAACAAAGAGAGTCAAAAATACAATCAAGAACAGATAAACTTCCTGCCCGGGGTCTACAAATGAATGAACAGATGAATCACCAAGTATACCGCTCCTGGTTAAAAAAGTTGAGTATAATACTGTTGAAAAAGCAAGAACACAAAGTATTAGACTGGTTTTTTTATACTTTCCGAGCTTTTCCTCAGCAATCATAGTATGTATTGCACCTATAATTAGCAACCATGGAACCAGGGATGAATTCTCTACAGGATCCCATGCCCAGTAACCGCCCCAGCCAAGAACTCCATATGCCCAATAACCTCCGAGCATTATTCCTAACCCCAGGACCATCCCGCCAAATAGAGTCCATGGCATTGCCAGCTTCATCCACCTGTCATACCTGTTCTTTATTAAGGCGGCAATTGCAAAACTAAACGGTATCGAAAGTGCAGCAAATCCTACGAATAAAATTGGAGGGTGAATTGTCATCCAGAAATTCTGGAGTAAGGGATTTAACCCTCTTCCCTCCTGAGGTATAAACCCTATCTGTGCATCGTTTGGGAATGATTCCCATACAAACAGATACGGAGATTTAATTATCAAAATGAATGTCAAAAAACATAGTATCAATGTGTAAACCCCCATAACTAAGGGCTCGTATCTGTCATTGTGTTGGGAGGATAGATCTGTTTGGTCTCTGTTCGAAAGATATTGCTGTAGAAATATACCCAGAACAACCGTTAAGAAAGCCCACAAATGGAAACTTCCTTCCTGACCTGCATAAAAAGTAGAGATCAAGAGGTTAACCGGGAGATCCGTCGAACTGTAATTCCATACGTATGTGTACTGAAATTGATGTGTTAT
>CALGOI010000375.1 GCA_937959065.1 uncultured Ignavibacteriota bacterium
AAAAAAGAAGTTACCATTGTAAATAAAGCGGGGATGCATACACGACCGGCTTCGATGATCGTAAAAATTGCCGCTAAATACAAATCGGACTTTTACATTTCAAAAAACGGGTTTGAAGTTAACGGCAAAAGTATCATCGGTGTGATGACGCTCGCTGCCGAACCGGGTTCTGTGCTTGAGTTGAAGTTCGTCGGCGAAGACGAGGAGCCCTTCGCGAATGAAATGATCGCTTTTTTTGAGAGCGGTTTCGGGGAAAAATAACTCTTTAAACAAATCTCATCATTTGAAGAGAATAATACTTATTATAGTTTTAAATATTCTTATTTTTTCATCAAACGGGAAAGCTAATACCGGTTATGAATTTTTCCGCGCTGACGATTCTTTGTTTTATTCCGCCCATCTTTTATATTATTCAAACGGTAGCGTAAATAACTATTTCCTGGTAAAGAACGACACGGGTGAGATATACTGCTCCGCACCCGACGATTTTGTAATGCACGGCCAGATGGGCTATTGTTACCCTCTTGTAAACATCGACTACCCTTTCCTAATATTTAAGGACAATGTCTCGCGCTTCGTACATCCTAACTTCGCTATTAAGTTCCTATATCTAATGAATGGAATCGGGCGGACTCAAACGATATCCGATGCAATGCGGAAAGCTGATGAGCAAATAAAGTATTTAAGAAGAGGCTGGACTGACGTTGAATCTTCACCGCATATGTACGGGCTGGCTGCTGATATAGTCTATTATTCTTCTTCCGACAGGGCTGCAATAATGTCTAAAGTTAACCAACTCGATATTCGCTTCCTGGAGCATGGGAGAGGCAATCTTCACATACATCTCCAGGATAATGAAATATGGAAGCATCTTAAACGGGAATTCGATACCACAGACTGCCGCATTTTAAATGACTCTCTCTGTAATAAAGTCATACCGGCTGAACGACATTCACCCGTCACTAAAACGCTTCTCCCTAATAGGGAATTCAAAAAATATTCATTTAATAATTACACAGAAGGAGTTTTAAAGCTGGTATTCCTTGATAAGTTCGGTAATACTGCCGCGGAACTTAAAGCAGGGGTCTTTGAACCGGGATCTCATGAAGTCGTGTACAATACCGACTTCCTTAAACCAGGTGCATATACTCTGCGAGTATATTTTAATTATGACTTTATTAACGCCCTCCCTATAATGAAGGGCTAAAACTACCTTTTCACTTCAAAAAAACTCCGTAATATCTCTTTACATTCGTTGTCCATTACCCCGCCGTATACATTACATTTATGATTAAGAGCTTTATTCTCTGCAACGTTTATGACGCTGCCGCAAGCACCTGATTTCACATCGTACGCGCCGAAATAAATGTTATCCAGCTTCGCCAGCACGATAGCACCCGCACACATCGCGCATGGTTCGAGCGTCACGTACATTGAACACCCAAGCAGCTGCTTAGACTGGAGGTACTCAGCAGCTGATGTTATCGCGATAAGTTCAGCGTGTGCCGTTGGGTCTTTCAGCATTTCCACCTGGTTATGCGCTTTTGCTATAACACTGTTCTGGAATACTATCACACATCCTACCGGTATCTCACCTTCTTCGTAAGCCCGCTCCGCTTCGCGGTATGCCTGCTTCATCCATGTCTCGTGAATGCTCATTTTCCCAGATGCTCTTCGATTGCAGTTATTACTTCGTCTGACTCCGGCTGGACTTTATATTCGAATCTCTCTACAGCATTTCCGTTTTTGTCAACCAGGAACTTACCGAAGTTCCATTTTACATCACCAGCCGGTTCGGTTTTAATTAATTCAGCATAGAGCGGTGATTTATCATCACCCAATACCTTTATCTTATCGAATAAAGGAAATGTAACACTGTAATTCGTTTCGCAAAACTGTTTTATCTCTTCGTTAGTCCCCGGCTCTTGTCCTCCGAAATCATTCGATGGGAATCCAAGCACCTCAAATCCTTGATCTTTATACTTCTCATATACTCTTTGAAGACCCTCATACTGCGGTGTATGTCCGCACTGTGATGCTACATTTACGATCAATAGAACTTTCCCCTTATAATCCGATAACGCTTTCTCTTCACCGTCGATGGTTTTCACTGTTATAGCCGATATGTTTACTTCTTCCATTTTATTACCTGACGTATTTAAATTTTCAGAAACTTTATTAGTAGAACAACCTGTAATTACAAATACCGCAATAATTAAAATTAATTTTTTCATTTTCCATCCTTTATACTCACGTTAGTTGAATCGGTTATTTCTTTCACATTCTCTCTCTTTACTGTGATTTTTTTAAGTATTCTGGAAAGAGAAACGAACTTGTAACCCTTCTTTCTTAATTCGTACATTTTATCAATATAGTATTTAAAATCCCCGGGGCTAAACTCTGCCATATAAATAAGATACTTCTTACCTGCTTTTGATTTCTCAATAATGTCATTATACATTACTTCGACAGGGTGTCCGCCGTCAAGTTTCGAAAGGTCTGTATATAATGTATCCCTGAACACGTTTGGTCTGTACTCAAGAAACTGCTCCCTTACCGCCTTCTCATATTTATAAAGCTCCTCCGGGTTATTAAGTATTATCGCCGATGACTTGGGAAACGCTGCGCTGATCGATTTTATTTTTGATTTCCATTCCTTCTCCGGCATCTTATCCCTGAAATCAGCCGAAAAATCATCCTCAACTCCTACCGAATATACTAATACGTAATCCTTGCCGGATTCTAATATTGCTGACTGAAGATCCGAATATTTATAATCAATAGGAAGCACCATAGCAAATTCCTCCGGCATATCCAGCATCCCTTTTAAGTCGTTTAACGCATACTGCTCTGTGTTGGTAAGTATCAAAGCAATCTCCGAAGCCTCTCGCACCAGTGAATCATTATAAACCAATTGTATTACCGCCTCTACATTTCCGGTATCCGCCTCATTGTTGAGAACCTCGAGTGAAACAGCTGAATTCTTCGGGTCCTCATATGCAATTGTATTCAGCTTAAGCGAATGAAGGTAATTTGTTAATTCATAATTTATCGTTGATAACGGCAGGTCTTTTGGTACAGAAACTTGTTTTAATAACCATGATGACTTATATCTGGTGGGTAGTTTATCTACTTTTTTTGTTTTTATTGTATCAACTGAAGGATTAAGGTTTTTAATCCAATCTTTTTTAATCCCAAAGGAAAATAATATGCTGTCTATGTGAGCCGGTATGACCTGTTTCAATGCCTCGGATGTTAAGGCTACTTCCTGATTTTGTATTTGCTCTTCACTGCTGCCCGTGATGAATGAGTTTACAATCAGAAGGACTGCAATAACGGGAATGATTATAAGTATTACCAGGAATTTTTGTTTGTTGCTTATCCGCATCTATTTATTGTGCATATTTACAATTCCGGAGTATGATATTGCGCGTTTTCCAGCTCATCATGAAGATTTAATAGAATCTCTTTAGCATTTTCTATCTTTCCCTTGTTTATAACAGGTAAAATATCATCGATGTAGTTCTCTTTACGGGCACCGACCAGCACGGAAGAAACCCCGTCTATCGAAAGAAGCAGCAGGATCGCCTTTTGTGACAAAGTCATTTTATAATACTCTTCTCCTGCAATCTGGTCTATTACCCCGTGTATAAAACTGCTTCGTCTTGCCGCGGAGATTTTATAATAGTTTGAGGTAAGATTCAACAGCATATACAGCTCGTTGAGGTAATTCCCAAAATACTCCTGCATGTCGTGCTCGGGGAAGTTCTCTTCGTAATAGTCCATCAAATAGTTTATCCTTGCGCCGAAGTAATGCTCCACTACATCATTGAAGTGCTCTATCGTACCGAACTTGTCCCAGTTCTCTTTAATCTTTTCACCGAACTTAAATAATCCCGCCAGCTTCTTTAGATCTTCCTCGCTTACATCAAAGTTTGCAAGCTTTTCATTTATCATATCATCCTCGATCAACGAGACCTTCTCTATTTGAGTTTCAAGCGCTTTCTGGTTATGCTCTTTGTAATCAAAATCCGCCAGTCTTACCAGTCCTTTAACAGTTATAGCATTGAGAGGACGGTTCACCAGTGTCACCAGCTCCTTCTCTTTTGCAAACTCCAGCAATGTCTTCGTATTATTATCCTGGTTCTTTTCCGTCATCGCCCCTATCTCTATCAGGTTGAACGGAAACTGGATAACGGTAAATGCATTCTCGCACTCGAACTTCCCTGCGGTCTCTTCCGATATCTTATACATTGTCTCCAGTGATGTGAAATCGAATTTATGCGGGTCCGATACAAATGTATTGGAGGATACTCCGTAGCTTTTAATAACTCCTTCATTTACCTTCTTCTGCAGCCATTCAAATGCCATCCTAATCCTTACATAAAACTCATCCCGTGCTTCGTCGATCCTTTTCCATTCTTTATCTGCCAATCCAAGATAATATTCCGGATTATGAAGAAGATATGCATCAATGTAATCTAAATTGAGGCGGGTAAGCTGATGTTTCAGCTGGTCTTCGAGGAATTCCGGGTGAATACA
>CALGOI010000376.1 GCA_937959065.1 uncultured Ignavibacteriota bacterium
AAGTGTAATAATATATAATACTTACGCTTAATTCAACCCTAAAGCCTTATCCACATCCGTATAATCGAACCCAAATGCATCTGCTACACCCTGATATGTGATTAAACCATCGATAACATTTAATCCCTTTCTAAGCTCTAAACTGTCTGTTAATGCCTGTTTATATCCTTTGTTAGCCAGCTGAACCGCATACGGTAATGTCGCATTCGTCAAAGCAATCGTCGATGTAAATGGCACCGCTCCGGGCATATTGGCTACACCATAGTGAACTACACCATCTATCACAAATGTAGGATCGTCGTGTGTAGTTGGTCTTGTAGTTTCAATACATCCGCCCTGGTCGACTGATACGTCCACTATCACCGAACCTTCTTTCATCAATGAAAGCATTTCTCTTGTGATAAGTTTCGGTGCTTTTGCTCCCGCAATCAATACACCGCCGATAACTAGGTCAGCTGTTTTGATCGCTTCCCTGATGTTATAGGGTGAACTCATCATCGTAACAATATTCTTTGGCATTACGTCATCAAGGTATCTTAATCTGTAAAGATTGTTATCCATAATAGTGACTCTAGCGCCGAAACCTGCTGCGATCTTCGCGGAGTTCGTACCTACTATTCCGCCGCCGAGTACCAGTACTTCAGCCGGCATTGTTCCCGGTACACCGCCTAATAATACACCGCGTCCGCCCATTACCTTCTCGAGATATTTAGCGCCTTCCTGTGTCGCCATTCTTCCGGCTACCTCACTCATAGGAATAAGGAGAGGAAGTGACCCGTCAGATTTCTCAACCGTCTCATAAGCAATTGCTATACACTTTGTATTCATCATTGCTTTTGTAAGTTCCTCTGATGATGCAAAGTGAAAATAAGTAAAGACGATCTGCCCTTCTTTAATAAGACTGTATTCAGGTGCGATTGGCTCCTTTACTTTGATTATCATCTCGGCAATTCCGTAAACTTCCTGCGCTGTGTTTAATATCTTCGCGCCGATCTCTGTATAATCTTCATCGCTAAAGCCGCTTCCTTTTCCTGCATTGGTTTCTATATAAACTTCATGACCGTTTCTTACAAGGATCTCTGCTCCGCTCGGTGTCAATGCAACCCTGTTCTCAGCCGGTTTTATCTCTTTGGGTACGCCTATAATCATGATATATTTTGAGTTTAATTTTTTGGAATAACCAATAAAAATACGGGATTTGCTTTAGTTATTCAATTCAATTGAAAGGAAAACTGTACGAATAATACTTGATCGTGCATGTTTATAAAATTATAAATCCATTCCGGGATCTGAAGGAGTCGAATTTTATCTGTTTTCAACTCCCTGAACTTTACAAACTTAATTCGCATTCGGGGATATATACGCATATAACCTTTTTATCATAGAATAAACCCGCCCGGTAAGTTATCTTTGTAACTGAATTAATTTTTAAAACTATCACTCAAATGTCCATCAAAATACCGGTTGTATTTTCTACTATGTTTTTTTACAAATTTATTTTGAATTTTTTTACCCTGCTTTCAATGGGTAATCTAAACTTTGTTTTTTCAAAATTGACATTTGTGAAATTTCAAAATTTACTCTTGCCGGGAAACTCCTGTAAAAACATTCCTGGTTTTGGGGGTTTGAACAAAATTTTTTTAAACCATTGAAAAATTATATATACTAATTTTTGTCCATTTTACTTAAATACAGTACCAAACTTGCAAAGCAAACACTCGTTCCCAAATTCCGGTTTGGGAACGTCATAATTAGAGCATCTATTAACTACTGTATCAAATTTATTTAATTGTTATTTTACCAAAACAGCCTGTATGAATAAAGAAGAATTTACCGAATTACTGATAGAATTCAATAAATTCGTCGAAATTGTACGTATTTTAAGGAAAGAATGCCCCTGGGACAGAGAACAGACTCACGAGTCTCTTCGCCGTTGTCTCCTCGAGGAATCTTATGAAGTACTCGAAGCTATCGACTCAGGCAATAAAAATGAACTGAAAAAAGAACTTGGTGACGTTTTTTTACAGGTTGTTTTTCATTCGATAATGGGTGAGGAAACAGGGGATTTTACTCTAACTGAAGTTATGCGTGAGGAAAGAGAAAAGTTGATCGAACGCCATCCGCACGTTTTCAGCGATACAAAGGTCAAAGGAACGGATGAGGTTCTCGTAAACTGGGAAAAGCGTAAACAGAAAGAAGGACGCGATTCGGTTCTTGATGGAATTCCGGCTGAACTCCCCGCTCTCTTCAAAGCTTACCGCATACAGGAAAAAGCAGCAAAGGTTGGATTCGACTGGAAGGATAAAGAGCCGGTCTTTGCAAAGATAACCGAAGAGATAGACGAACTCAAACAAAACGTCGATAATGGAGCTGACCAGAAAGAGATAGAAGAAGAATTCGGTGACGTGCTGTTCTCTCTGGTTAATTACTCCCGCTACATTAATGTGAATCCTGAAGACGCGTTAAGACAGACTGTTAATAAGTTCTCAAATAGATTCAGAAAGATTGAAGAGCACGCAAAGAAACAGAATAAAGAACTTGAAGACATGTCACTCGAAGAAATGGATGCCATATGGAATAAAGCGAAAGATAACGCATGAAAAAAGATTTTGCTTTCGGTGTAATAGTTTTTTACGAAGAGAATGATAAAATATATTTCCTCGTTCTTCAGCAAATACAGGGACACTGGTCTTTTCCAAAAGGCCACGCCGAGGAAGGCGAATCAAAACTGGATACAGCACTACGCGAACTGCAGGAGGAAACCGGAATAGATAAAGTTGAGTTAATATCCGATGATGTAATGATTACTGATGAGTACAAAATAAAGAAGGATGTTCACAAAGTGGTTGAGTTCTTTATCGGTGAGACCTACAAAAAACATATTATGATACAGGAAGGCGAGATTTTAGACTACAAATGGATTACGGTTGATGATAGTGATGTGCTTACCTACGAGAGTTCAAAAAGGATTTTAAATAAAGCAAATAAATTGGTTAGAAATTATCGATTAAGGGGAAAAGATCATGAGGGCTGAAAAAAGAACATTATTTTTCTTTAAATCCTTCGTAGTATTTATTTTACTGTTTTTACTTAACGGCAGTGCAAAAGCGGACAATGTCACAGAGCTTCAGAGCAGGCTTGATGCTATTGTCTCTGCTGCTAATTGCAAGGTTTCAGTTCAGGTTGTAAGCGCGTCAAAATACGACCTGCTGTATTCTTATAATCCCGATTCGAAGCAAATACCCGCATCAATCACAAAAGTCGTCACTGCGGCTCTTGCCCTGGTCGAGCTGGGTGTGGATTATAAATTCAAAACAATTGTTTATACCGACGACTCAAATATTCAGGATGGTGTAATTAACGGTAATCTGTACTTAAAAGGTTACGGAGACCCGGACCTTAATTCATCCGACATCATCTATCTTGCGAAAAAGATAAATGAGAAAGGAATAAAAGAGATAACAGGAAATATTGTCTATGATGAGTCTTATTTCGACAACGATTACATGGGATTCTCTTATTCCGGAGACACTGATAAAAGATGGTGGCCGTATGTTTCAGCGCTAAACCTGGATAAAAACTATGGCGGTTACGATCCGGCATTTACAGCCGGTGATCTCCTTGCCGCCGACTTAACTGCGCTTGGAATTACATTCAAGGGAAATGTCACAGCCGGAACAACCCCGATACAATCCGTAAAGCCGATAACAGAAGTTTCACACCATATCGAAGACGTACTTGCATACATGAATAAGACAAGCAATAACCATTCCGCAATAAGTGTCTTCAAAGTAATAGGGGCTAAAAAGTACGGCCCTCCCGGAACTCTCGATAAAGGCTCAAGAGCAGCAATCGAATTACTTACCGGCATCGGATGTAACCGCGAAGAGTTTGATATACTTGAGGGATCAGGACTTACCCGGTACAATTTTATGACCGCAACTATGATGGTAAGGCTGTTAAAATTCATGTACGATGATGAAGACATGTTTGAGATTTTCTATAATTCTCTCGCTATAGCCGGAGTTGACGGCACAATTAAGAACAGAATGATCGGAACTGAAGCTGAAAAAAATGTTCACGCCAAAACCGGTACGATAAATTCTGTCAGCACTTTGACCGGTTATGCTGTATCCCGGGATATGGAACTATTGATTTTTTATATATCTATGAATGGATTTGGAGGAAATAGCACCTATTACAGAGGGCTTCAGGACGATATTTGCAGTGTCTTATGTCAATTCAGCAGAAATTAGGATATACATAAATACATAGGATAAGTTATTAAATTTTATATATATTTATCCTGTGAGCATCAAAGAACTGGAGAAAATCGATACAGAAGGAGTGACCGGTGAGATCCGAAAACTCATCCTTTTCAATTCCAGTCACTTTTGGGATGATGTTGTATCCCAGCTCCAAAAAGCTACCGGCTTTGACATCCTTCAGTGTGAGCAGATAGCAATGATCGCCCATACAAAAGGAAAAGCGGTAGTCTTGTCAGGAGAGATAGAAAAACTCTCCTCCGTCGAATGCATCTTAAAAGAAATTCAGCTAAAGACGGAAATTCAGTAAGGGATTAAATAGGGGTATTTACTTACGGGAAGGGAAAGGAAACCCTATGAAAATCATATCCAGATGGAGCGGGATAAAAATTATCCTTTTAATTTTTTCCACACTCGCATTATCAAATAAATGTTATAGCCAGCCTAAATACGGAATGGATTTCTCCGGACCATGGCAATGGGACGACCTTACTAATGTTACCATTAACCAGGCACGTGAAATGGCTCCCGTAACCGAAGACATCCGTAAAACACTCACTATCTCCGATGCGCGTGTACTTTTTAAGGAACTAACCTTGCTTACTTCGCTTGACGAATTAAAAAATCTTTCCGCCATAGCACTAGAAGATGATTCATCCGATAAGTTAGTATGGTCGGAAAACATTGATAAGGAGTTTGGTTCCTTTAGTACCGGTGATAACTTTGCAAGTTTGCTGGATGCCGCTGTCAGATTAATGCGTTTAAGAAGCTCAATGGTAAAGAACATTCCTGAATTTAAGAACAGGGATTACCTCCCCCAGCCGATTAACCTTGAATTCGGTAATTTGCGTCTGGATTTTGATTATTCTGCAGCAGACGAAGTCATTCTTTTGTTTGAAAGCGCGGAAATACCCAAGGACAAACCTGCTGAAATTATTTCGTCGCATCCATACCGTGTTTATTTTGAAACTCGAAGAGCCGGAACAACTTCGGAAGAATTAAAGACAGACCTTCGACTTGCAACTAAAAACGGTCCCCTTTACAACATCTATAAATGGTTAAATCCGCATTCATTTTCGGGGTTCGGAGGTGTTTCGCTTCATCCGTACCAATACCAAAGCGTTATGCAGAGCATCCAAAATAATAATGAGAATATTCAGAAATACATAATAGAAAGAGTTGGTAAATATTTACCTGATGACTTTCCGCTGTACTCACAGGTTTTCTTTATGGTTGGAAGTAATGAACCGGCATGGTTTAACGATAACGGAGCTATAGGCATTAGTCTTGAACATTTCGGCGACGAATATGAATACCTTGTTAGTTACCTGATCCACGAGTTCTATTCATTAGCTGAAGATAATATCCAGATTCCGATATACGAATTTGTTCTAAATGGCAATGACTGGAAATTCATGAAACTTATTCGTGATATAACCCGTGTTGGAACTGCTAACTACGTCGGTCCTATCGGTTCACAAAACCGTCCATCAGACCTGCTTGAAAAGGATTTCAGAATGTTTAACTCTACTTACAACGAATTATACACCGGAAGCACAGTTATAGCAGATAGTATGATTCTGCTCGGCTTTGAAGGTGTCGGACCGTTTTATACAATGGGAACACAAATGGCGTATATTATTGAGAATACAAGCGGCCGTAATGCATTAATCGAATCCATTAAAATGGGTCCTGTGCATTTCTTCAAGAATTATATTGAAGCCTACAAAAATTCACCCGACGAAATTCGAAAGGTATTCCGCTTTTCAAAGAAAGTCGAAGAAAAGATCGAGAAGTTATCACGGATCTTCACAGATAAACTGATGGGTGATGCTCTACAGCTTAAAAAACTTACATCTACTCCATCACTTATGGAAGAAGGTATTCAAAAATACATAAAAAGATATTCCGCGGAAAATGTTTCACTGGTTAATCTCATTGTCGCGCAGCTTTATCTTGAGGCTGGAGATTACCCAAAATCACAGAGCTATTTTATTAAAGGCCTTGGTAAAAGTAACGTCGCAATTTCCTCCGATGTTATAGGAACAAGGTTTATGAATAAAAAAGCCTTTAATGAAGCTCTGAGGTTTTTCGACATGTACGTTGAAAACCAGCCCGATAATCCATACGCATATGAAATCAGAGGTGAATGTTACTATAAAGCCAACGATTTCGAAAAAGCAAGGATTGACTTTGAAAAAGCGCTTGAATTAGACCCCGAGCTGAGTGTTGCCAGCATTTATCTGGGAAAAATCCCATAAAATACCCTCCTTTTGGTCTGAACTTATCAACACAATAGGTTATATTAGAATTTTATACCTGTTCCGCTTGTTAATACTTATTCCATGGATTATAAAATTGTATCCAATTATAAACCCACAGGCGACCAGCCACGGGCAATAAAAGAATTAACTGAAGGCGTAATACGCGGTGACCGATACCAGACTTTTCTCGGCGTAACCGGCTCAGGAAAGACCTTTTCAATCTCTAACGTTATTGAAAACGTAGGAAAGCCTGTTCTTGTAATGTCTCACAATAAAACCCTTGCCGCACAGCTCTACGGAGAATTCAAAAGATTCTTTCCGGAGAACAGGGTAGAATTTTTTATATCATATTACGATTACTATCAGCCTGAAGCATACATTCCAACAAGCGACACTTACATCGCGAAGGACCTCTCGATCAACGAAGAAATAGACCGTCTTAGATTAAAAGCAACTGCCGCTATTCTGGAAGGCCGAAAAGATGTTATTGTGATTTCTTCGGTAAGCTGTATCTATGGTATCGGTGCGCCCGAAGAATATGCAGAACAGGTTCTTGTTCTGAAAAAAGGACAGAAAATTTCACGCAAAAAGATCCTTAATAAATTAATCGACATCCATTATGTACGTAACGATTATGAATTCACACGCGGTACTTTTCGGGTAAGAGGCGACATTATCGAAGTGATACCCGCTTACGAAAACGATACCGGTATACGGATTGAACTATTTGACGATGAAATTGAAAAAATATCCTACATCAACCGTGACGATGGTAAAGTTATAGGACGTGATGAAAGCGTTGTTTTATATCCGGCTAAGTATTTCGTAACCAATGAAGAGAAAGTAGAAAGAGCTATCGGCGATATCAAGATGGAATTAGCCGAGCGTATCAATTATTTTCAGTCACAGGAAAAGTTTATTGAGGCACAGCGCATCGAACAGCGTACTAACTTTGATATTGAAATGATAAAGGAAGTCGGTTACTGCACCGGTATCGAGAACTATTCCCGCCATATGGACGGACGCCCGCCGGGCTCAAGACCAGCGTGTCTTTTCGACTACTTCCCTGAAGATTTCCTCCTTGTTGTAGACGAATCTCATGTAACCGTGCCGCAAATCCGCGGAATGTATAACGGTGACCGAATGAGAAAGAAGACACTCGTCGAACATGGATTCAGGCTCCCGTCAGCCCTGGATAACCGTCCAATGACTTTCGAAGAATGGGAATCGATGGTTAAGCAGGCAATATTCGTCAGCGCTACTCCAGGAAACTACGAACTCGAAAAATCGGAAGGCGTCGTCGTCGAGCAGATTATCAGACCAACCGGTCTTCTGGATCCCGAGATTCAGGTAAGACCCGTAAAAAACCAGATCGATGATCTTATTAATGAGATAAGGATGCGAAGCGAAAGAGGTGAACGTGTACTTGTTACCACCCTGACTAAGCGAATGAGTGAAGACCTGACCGATTATCTTCTCGGTATAGGTATAAAAGTAAAATATATGCACTCCGAGGTCGATACTCTTGATCGTGTAGATATTCTAAGGGGACTTAGGTTGGGCGATTTCGATGTACTGGTCGGTGTAAACCTACTTAGGGAGGGGCTCGACCTTCCGGAAGTATCACTCGTCGCAATCCTCGATGCAGATAAGGAAGGCTTTCTTCGTTCCGAAAAATCCCTGCTCCAGACTGCCGGACGTACCGCCCGTAATGTAAATGGTCTCGTCGTTATGTATGCCGACAAAGTAACGGAATCTATGGATAAGGTCATCCGTGAAACCAGCCGACGCCGTGCGTTGCAGGAAGAGTACAATAAAGAACATGGTATCGAACCCAAAACGGTATTCAAGACATACGAGGAAATTATGTCCTCTACGGTTGTTGCTGATTCCAAAGGTAGGTATGATAAAAGGGAGAAACACTCTTCTGAAAGGAAATCCTCGCTCAGCGTTCTTACCGACCCGGTTGAGAATAAGATAAACTCTCACCAGCGAAAGGAGCTCCTCGACCAGCTGCGAAAGGAAATGATCAACGCCGCAAAAGACCTTGAATTTGAACGCGCTGCTGAATTAAGAGACGAAATAGAGAGATTAGCTGGAAAATAAACGTCCTTTAGGGATTGACATAATCCAAAATAAGGGATAACTTAATAATTATATAATAATTAAAGTCCTGCCACTTCTATGAAGAAGATTCTTACAATAATTTTGTTACTGGCACTCTCAAAGGTTGCTATTTCACAGACCGTAAAAGGTGTTGTCCTCGATGAGAGATATTTCCCGGTACCCAATGTTACCATACAGATAGAGGGCGGGGGCTCATCCAAATCCGATTCAAACGGTGAGTTCACTATCCCGATCGATTCGAAACCATATACTCTTACTCTTGTCGATAAATCATCGGCAGTAGCTGTAAGATATGAGGGGCTTACTACTACAGAACCCGAATTGAAAATGTTCGGTATCCGTTCAGGCAAGCATGCCAATACAGAAGGATTAAAAGTAACCTTCCCGGCTGTATCAGGTTCAGCTATTATTAAATTCATCAGCCAGGATCTGTTTTATTCTACCGAGGCAACTGCAACGGGAGGTGAAACCACCAAACTTTTAACTGTCGAATGGCCCAGTGCTAAAGAATCCATTACAGGTTTTCTTATCTATCTTTCAAAAGATCAGATTAACTACATAAAATATCTTGAATACCCGATAACTATTTTCAAGGGTTCTAATACCATACAGACCGTTGACCTTACTTACCCGGGCAGTTCATCAGATCCGGGCAGCTCTACAGTTAATGTTTATCTTCCAAACTATAAATATAACTCCAAAGGATATTCGATCTATGCAGATTTCCTGGGACTTAACAGGAATGCAAGTATCCTGCTATCTACTGCCGAAGCGGACATTCAAAATACAAAAGTTCTCGTCCCACTGAAACTGCCCTTCGCTTTCCGCCTGAAAGTCTCCGGCAACGGCACTTACAAAGACGGTTCCGGCTTCATAAATTACACCTATACTCAGCCGCAATCGACAGTTAACATCGAAAATGAAACACCGCCTGAAATAATTGCCCCACAGGATAAATTGATCGGATTTTCCGATAATACGAAATTTTCCTACGAAACCGGCTCCGGTACAGGGATTTATGTGGTCCACTTCCATTCCTTCTTTCCGGAAGGTGATTTTTATGTTGTTACTACTAACAGGAATATTAGTGCCCCTGTTTCAAGAAGCTACGGGGTTTTGGATGGAAACGAATATCAATGGTATGTTACTAAACACATGCTTTATTTCAATGTGGATGACTTTGTAAAACCCGTTACATTCCAGAATGACCTGGGTTACAAAGCCTTTACTTTTTCAGAAAAAAGGACTTTTAAGAAAAGTTTGTAAATTAAAACTTACTTCGTAAGAAATTTTCATTTTTCCGCCAGTTCTTTCTGACCTTTACGAATATCTCCAGGAATACTTCCCTGCCAAGAAACTTTTCTATATTCTTTCTTGCCTGCTGCCCTATCCTCTTTAGCATCTCACCATTTCTGCCAATAATGATTGTCTTTTGTGATTCCTTCTCTGTAATTATTTCAGCGCTTACGTAATCTTTTCCCCTGTCCCGTTCCTTAAACTCAACTACTTCAACCATAATACTGTAGGGTATCTCATCCTGAAGTAACTCGAGGGTTTTCTGCCTTATCATCTCCGAAACAAAAAACCTCTCCGGTCTGTCAGTCAGCGTGTCCTCGTCATATAAAAACGGCATAACAGGAAGATACTCACTGATCATTTTCTTTAGCTCCAGTATGTTATACCCATTCAATGCAGATACAGGTACAATATCAGGTACATTAAATTTCTCACTTAACATCCCTATTGCCGTCAGTATATCATCCTTTGAAACCAGGTCAGACTTATTTAGCACCGTTATGACTTTCTTATCTTCTGTTAATGACCCGTATAAATTTTTATACTCCGTGTATGATTTCTCATTTACCCTTGAGACATCCAGTATATGCATAACTATATCAGCCTCATCCAGTGACGTTTTGATCTCTTTCTGCATGAATTTCTGAAGCTCATACTTAGGCTCAAGTACACCCGGTGTATCGAGAAATATAGCCTGGTAATCGTCCTCTGTTAAAATCCCCAGTATCCTGTTCCTGGTTGTCTGTGCTTTCTTATTTACAATGCTTAGATTAACACCAAGGAGGGCATTCATTAGTGTTGACTTGCCTGCATTCGGTAATCCGAATATTGTTACATACCCGCATTTTGTTTTTACATCACTCATTTTACTATTCTTATCTGGGTTTCGTCGTTAAGTATTATCTGTGGCTTCCCGTTATAAAGCGAAATTTCACCTGTTATCTCAACCGTTTCTCCTTCATACTTATTGAGATCCGGAAATTTATCGAAGCTTCTGGCGAAAACTACGCCGGTAAATGAGTTGTTAGGATACTTATCATCAAAATTCAAATATTTCACTTTCTTTGTTTGATGCACATCAGCCACTAAACCTCTTACGGTTTTCTCCTCGCCGACGAAATTCCCGGCTTTAATGGATGAAACTAATTCTCCTTTATCCGTCTCGCCGGATGCTTCAATCTTTTGGTCGGATTGTGCTGAGTCTTCTTTATGGGCTGGGGTATCTCTCGGTGAGAAGGTTTCACCGGAATTGTTCTTTTCTTTGGTGCTTTTTACTTTTATCTCTTCGCTGACTTTCTCACCGCAAGATGATAAAAGTAAAACCGCTAATGATAGAAATAATGAATATTTCATATTTAAGGTCTTAATGGCAGGTCGATTTTCCCAATCATGTCTTCAAGTGTTAACCATCCTTCAACTCCGCTGTCAGATGTTATATAAAACTCGTCGCATAACTCCCATGAATATGCCCCGGTCTTTTCGCAATTATCTTTTATTACTGCTTTGGTAATCTTTATCATCTGGTCTGCCTTTAATGTACCGCCGGAGATGGCCAGATCTTCCAGTACTTTACTCTCAACTTCGATATCATATTCTTTTCTCTCTTCCCAAACAAGCTCATCTTTTGCTTTATCGTAAAAATATCTATCTTTCTTTTCATAAAATGCCATATATGTTTCTACATCCACCGTCCCATCACCATTAAAGGAGGTCGTGCTGCCGGTTCTGCCCAGCAGCATTATAGCGTTTCCGTCAAATTTATATATCATATATTCATCAGGCCCATTTGCATTTGGTGTATATACAGCGACTTCTTTCTGTGAGTCATTCTTATCAATATCTACTATTCCGAAACCCGTTACATTGTAACTATGCTTTCCATTTACCATCGCCTTACCTATTTTGAGTATGAAACTACTGTAATCGCCATTATCATCTAGTATATTTATTTCTATTCGCTCACTCTTCCCATCACCATTCAGGTCTTCAAAAACCGGTTCGGAGTTTACTTCAGGACCGTCCTGAGCAAATGATGCAATGGCATTAAGGAAAATAATTATAGTAAGTAAATATCTCATATATTAATCGTCTTTCTTCTTTTTATTTTTCTCAATTTCTTTCTGTTTTTGTTCAATATGCTCCTTAGAGGATTTAATATACTTCTCGACCATTGATGTATAACTAGATTCCAGTTCTATAGCTTTCTCAAGATCGGTAATACACTTTTCATAACTTTGTATTGCATAATAACATAACCCTCGGTTTATATACCCGAGTGTAAAATTTGTATCAAGTTTCAATGTACTATTAAAGCTTGCAATCGCGTTTGTGTAATCATCTAACTGTATATATGTGTAACCTTTATTATAATGAGCATCTACAAAATCCTCGTCAAACTTTATAGCTTTGCTAAAATCAAGTAATGCGTTCTGGTATTGCTTTACTTCACTATAAAGCATCCCCCTGTTATTATATGCCTCGGCATGTTCAGGATCTAATTTCAACACTCTGTTAAAATCCAGAAGCGCATCGTTCCTCTTCTTCTTATTCTTGTATATTAAACCTCTTATGAAATAAGCATCTACCGCACCAGCCTGAAGTTTTACCGTTGCATTCATATCAGCCAGAGCTTCATCATACTGTCTCATATTAAAATATGCCTTACCTCTGTTTAGATACGCTTGGAAATTATTATCTACTGAATCAATATATTCCGTAAAATATTGGATAGCTTCCGTATATTGTGAGGAATTTAAACTACTGATGCCCTTTTCAAACATTACTTCCGGAGAATTCTGGCCATAAGCTATAACACCGGGAAATAAAAACATTAAACCTAAAAACATTGTTTTTCTTATCATTTACTCAACATTTGATTTCCAATAAGCCCATAAAGATAATCACTATAATATTAACTTTCGGTATAAATCTGATACCAACCGGATTAACTTTGTGTTCCACAATAAAAAAGGAGAAGCAATGCTTCTCCTTTTGATAAAAATTCCAATAATGATTACTTAGCAAGTATCATTTTCTTCACTGAAACGAAATCATTGCTCACAAGCTGGTAGAAGTAAACACCGCTCGAGAATTTTGATCCGTCAAAATCAACTTCATAAGTACCTTTCTGAAGATTATTTGCTAATAACGTAGCAACTTCTCTTCCGACTATGTCATATACTTTAAGTGAAGTAAAGCCATCTTTTGGGATTGAAAAGTTGATCTTGGTGCTCGGGTTAAATGGATTTGGATAGTTTTGCTGAAGATCATATTGTTCAGCTGTCTGGTTTCCATTATGAATATTGCTGACAGCGCTGAGGCGGTCGTAATATAACCTGGTATTTGCTCCGTCAATTCCTATGTAAATCACACCTACATCACCACCCGCATCATAAAACTCAACTAATCTTGGAATTGTTGTTGCCGATGTAAGTCCGGTTGGGAAATCATTTACAGCTAGCGGCGGTCCAAATGTTGTAGGTGCCCCAATTGTATTTGACTTATAGTCAAGGTTCCATACACTGCCGCTGTCATTATAGTGAACGAAATCCACTCCCCCGGAACCGAATTTATATATCAATGCATCAAACCAATAATTGTCGTGACCGGGATTGCCCGAAACAATAAACTCAGTTCCGTAATTAAGTCCTGTATTCGTGCTATGCTTTGCTTTAATAACACGGTTAGGACTACTCCCCTCGGTCCAGAAAAACCAGCCGTTTCCGTTATACGATGCTGATTGGAACTGGTCCTTGCGTACAGTAGTGGTTACAACATCGGAAAATGTTCCTGCAGTTGACATTGTACCTAATGCGGTTTCTCTGTACCGCGCATTTCTTATAACGGAAGTAAATGTGTCAGCCAGCACCGGACCGTAGTAGTTGAGTATTAAAGTATCGCCTGATTCTGAAAATCGCACGCGTGGGAATGCACCGGCGCTTGTTACTGATGCACTTGTACCCCATGTTGCTCCTCCATTAGAAGATCCATACCTTGGTATAGCATTATTTGTTGCATTATCAACAAAAAGATATAAACCTCCTGTTGATGATGCCGCAATATCATAATCTCTTACAGGTACAGTTGTAAAAACTCCAAAATTATTACTCTCTACATTCCATACATAAAGAGTATCATTATACAAGAATGTGCAGTAAATTGAATCCAGTCCGGAACGTATCATTTTTGTTTTTGGAAAAATAAATCCACCCGGTTGAATTCCTGTTGGAAAGAGAGAAAATGTTGCACCAAAATTGGTAGACTTGTATATCCTTAAACTAAAACCGGGTGTTGTATCCGGGACTGAAACAAATAACTCACCGTTTGGTCTGCCTATCGCTGACATTTGTCCAAGCGGTGCTCTTCCTGATATCAAAACATCATTGCCCCAGGCATCGCTTTGAACTGTCTCAAAGCCCGATCCCCCGAATGCCGGTTTGAACGTTTGTGCGGTTCCAATACTGCCGCTTAACAAAAGGAAGAAAAGAAACAGAATAAATGTTTTCATTTTTACCCCTTTTAATTAGTTTGAAAGTGTTTTTACTAAATTAAACGACCCTTGACTTGGAAAATAACGTTAGATAATTTACGTTTTTTTTAATTTATGAATCAAGTGCAATTTATTTTGTTAATGGTTTGCTGGTAGTGTTTGGAATACGCAACTAAACTACTTTAAATCAATTACTAAGGTAGGCCATCAAAATATCCCTCCCTTTTTTTGTCATGACCTTGTGATACATCCTGTCTTTAAATCTGAATACATAATGTTCACAGCCGTCACCGGTATTGAACTGCGGACTCAAGATTATCTCTCCGCCCTTATAAAATTCCATCTGGCCATTGTATCCGCATTTGAATTGCTCGGAACTTTCATCCGATATCGAAGAGATAATCTCATCAACTCCGGATTTTTCGTTTACCGTTACAACTTTCTCCACGCTGTTACTCTTTTGATCGAAGAAATAGACTTTGATGCTGTCTGTTCCCATGAGCTGTTTTTCGAGACCGGATTTAATTGAGTCACCGCAGGAAATAAGAAACAGAACTACTATAAGAATAAATGTTGTTGAAAAAATCCTCATTTAATATCCGCAATAATGTGAAACAATAAAAAACCATCCAACATACCATACTGCGCTGATTACTATACCGGCAAATAGTACAAGTAATGTCCAGATGAATTTTATGTTAATAATGAATAATATCGAAGGAAAGATTGATGAAATTCCCATTATCGTGGGCCATGCAATCGTGAGGTAAAGTGAGACAACATCGGGTATCGCATTTGAACCACAGCCATCCGTCGCCATGACACCAATCCCGAGTCCAAAAAGATAAAGTCCGCCCGATATGGATAGGAATACTATCGCTACAGGAATACCAATCCATAATCTTACCGATAAGCTGATGCCTTCCATAATTGCCTTTTTACAAATATATAAATTGATTCATAACTATTTCAAAATACCAAATTTGAAACTGTTATCAAATCTTATTCCCACCATTGCTTCAATGGAATTACTCTTAAATGAAATTATCTCACTGTCATAACTGTTAAAAAAATCCGGAGAGAATTGTACTTCTAAAAATGGAATAACATTCTTATCTCTCATGAATTCAATACCTCCGCCCATAGATATTCCAAAACCAATCTTTCTCATTTTATCAGAGATTATATCTTTTTGCGACTGGCTTAATTGTGGGTTTGAGGAATAATCGTTTCCAAGATAAAAATTCAAGCGGGGAGAAAAAAGTAAATAAGGGCTGGTCTTACTATACCACTCCATCAATGTATATTTTCCCGTTATGGAGTAAATCAAGTAATCTACTGACATCTCAGCAGAAGAACCTGAAGGTGTAGCAAATCTTTTTCCTTCAATACTCTTCCTTTCAAATGTTAAGCCTGAACGTATTGAAAAGGTTTCATATTCTCTTATACTAATGAATGCTCCAATATTAAATCCAATTTTATTATTAACCTCAGGAACCGTGAAGGTCCTGCTATCAACAGTTACATTTGGAATATTAACCCCAGCCTTAAAGCCGTACTGAGCATGAGTTATGGTTGCGGAAAATAGTATAATTATGCAGAAGAGAGATTTTCTTACTAAAGAAACCATAGTTTTGAATTTTTTATTTAAAGCTAATTGAAATGTTAACTCCAAATGAATAAATATTATCTGCGAATACACCTAGATGAGTAAAATCCGCTATTTTATAATTAGCACCTAAAGAATAGTAAGCCTTTACAATATCCTTACTATTTGTAATATAAAACGGCATATCTGGAGTAATAGTACCTTGAGGAGGAGGAGTGCCGTTTGTAGGAATACTGAAATTTAATGTACCTTGATATGTGTTGTCTTTGTAATACTGGAAGCCAAATGATGCATCAAGTAATAAATAGTAATTCAAACGGAAACTACTATACAATGCTCCAATGTATGTAAGAGATTTTGTTGTAGCAAATTCACCGATTACTGTGTAGGTTCCTGCCTGTAATGGACCCAGAGTTTGTAGAAATTCATTTACTGCTTCATCAAGATCTTTTTCATAGGTGTATACTCCACCTTTTAATCCATAGAACCAATGATTATCATGAGATGTAGATAATGTTACATAAAATACTGGCTTTGATTTATCCGGAGCAAACCCAATCGAATTTGATATATTCCATACGTCAAATGACATAATGGGGTTAGTAGTTACAACACCATCGACAATAATAATCTTGTTTGAATCTGAATTTAAATATCTTGGATTATCAGCATCATCGATTATCGAAGGTGCTTTTTTTACATTAATTTTTATACTATCGACAGAATCATCCTGCGCAAATAGATTCGCCGATATTAAAAGAAGTAATATTGTGTAAAATGTTTTCAAAATCCGGTTTTTTTATGGTAGTTGGATTTACAGATATTTATAAAATTTTTGTCTATAGTCTGAAATCCGTGTATGTATTTTCAGAGTTTTATGTGACAGTAAGTATTTTTTGTTTTTTAATTCCCTTCCGTTTCCAAAGGTGTTCAAATGGATAAATCGGAATTTAGGAACGAGAACATAATTTGATAAAAGAACTGCGTAAATATAATGGAAAGTAATTAATCAAAAAAGCATAAAGGGGTTATATCCGTATATATCCCCGATTACAGAATAAGTTTACAAAGTTCATCAAGTTAAACGTTCGTAAAGTTGAGGATCGGGATTACCATTCCAAATCTTTGGCTTTTTTCATACGTTCGCGTTCCTCAGGAGTCTGTACCATCCAGATGAATTTAGCTGTTTCTTCAAGCCAGGTAAGGGTCTCCATAACACTCATCTTTCGGTGCCGATCGATCTGCTCATCGGTGACTTCATAATAAAAACCGCGCTGTTTTTTAATATCATTCTCCATTCAACTTTTTAAGATATTCAATATCCTTTTTGTCCTGTTCCCTGCCTGTATGCTCTTTCATTTTAATGAGATCGTTTATGGAAATTAAATGAAGATTTAAGCCTTCAACTTTCCTCACTTCGGAGTTATTCCAGACTTCATCAAAATCAAAATCGAGTTTTATAATGATGTCGAAATTGACATAATCTTTTCCATCCCCGGAGTAAGAGTAAGCTTTCATATTTTTTTCTAGAGCATACCGCTTACGGGCAGCCTCTTCGGCAAGCTCTAGTATTTTAAACTGCGGCAGGTGTTTATATCCGAGATCAGTCATAGCAGAGTCGAGCCTTTCGAGATTATCGAGAGAGAATTCAAATACAAGGTCGATATCCGCTGTCATGCGCGGTATGCCGTAAATATTAACGGCAATTCCCCCGCATATCAGATATTTTACATCCTTCTCAGATAATTTTTTGAATATTTTAAAATATTCCATTATTAATTTGCATTAATAATTATCGATCTGCGCTCTCTGGAGTTTTCCGGAATAATCTATATAGACTGCTTTCCATTCCGTATAGAATTCATACACAGTCCAGCCTCCTTCGCGGTGACCGTTACCGGTGGCCTTCACTCCGCCAAATGGCATGTGTGCCTCGGCACCGATAGTCGCACCGTTTATGTAAGTTATACCGGATTTTATATCTCTAACAGCTTTAAACGCATCGTTCACGTTATTCGTGAATATACTGGAAGAGAGTCCGTACTTTGTATTATTAAGTATTCCGATAGCGTCATCCAGGCTGCTGCATTTGATCACTGACAGCACGGGCCCGAAGATCTCTTCCGTAGCTATTCTCATATCGGGTGTCACGTCGCAGAAAATAGTAGGTTGGAAGAAGTAACCGTTTTCAAGTCCTTCACCTCGGGCAATATCGCCTCCGGTCAGAAGCGTCGCTTTATCTTCGTATATTCCTATCTGCACATACTTCTTAACTTTCTCGAGAGACTCCTGGCTGATAAGAGGTCCCACCTGCACTTCAGAGTGGTTACCATATCCCAGTCTCAGAGCCCTGGCTTTTTCTATCAGCAGGTTTACAAATTCATCGTGAACATCCCTGTGGATTATAAGACGTGAAGTAGCTGTACATCTCTGTCCCGTAGTTCCGAATGCTCCCCATAGTACTGCCTCCATCGCAAGCTCCATATTGGCATCCGGCATTATTATCTGCGCGTTTTTACCGCCCATCTCGAGAGACACCTTTTTCAGATTCCTTCCGGCAGTAGAGTTGATGTAGCTTCCCACCTCAGACGACCCTGTAAATGAAATAAGGTCTATACCGTCATGATTTACAATTGCATCTCCTACAACCTCACCGGATCCATGAACAAGATTCACAACACCCGGAATATAATTATCACCCAGCTCATCCTTCATCGCCTGGTCGACAAGCCCAACCAGCCAGTTAGCCGTGCGCGGTACGAGCTCAGCCGGCTTGAAAACGACTGTATTACCGCACACAAGAGCGGGGAACATTTTCCACGTTGGTATAGCCATCGGGAAATTGAACGGCGTGATAAGCCCGGCAACTCCGACCGGCACGCGAAACGATAAATTCATTTTGTTAGGGAGTTCACTCGGCGCATTAAGTCCGAATAAACGTCTTCCTTCGGATGCAGCGTAGTACGCTGTGTCGATTCCCTCCTGCACATCACCCAAAGTTTCCGCAAACACCTTACCCATCTCCCTGGTCATTTCGTGCGCTATGTCGTTTTTCTGTTCCGTCATTAAATCGCCGACTCTCTTGAGGACATCCCCGCGCTTAGGTGCCGGGATAAGTCTCCATCTTTCGTACGCGTTACGGGCAGCGCGGACTGCTTCATCTACATCATAGGAAGTAGAGAGAGGGAATTTTCCCACAATATCCTCAATTTCGGCGGGATTATGATCTTCAAAGAATTCACCGCTCGAAGATTCTTTCCAATGCCCGTTTATAAAATTTAAATACTTTTCAGCCATTAAGTTATTAACTCCTGTGTTTTAACGTCCCTAAACCGGAGTTTAGGAACGAGGTTTTTCGTAGAATTATACAAAGATAAACAGAATAGGTGAGATTGTCAGAGCAGAAACGCAGTCCCTGAGACCACAGTAACCCATTCCCGGCAGAACCAGAAAATAACTTTCTATCCATTTGTAGAGAAAAAAAGAATTGGAATTGAACCACAAAGGAGAAGGAAAATATTAAAGAATTAACAGCATACTATAAAAGAATTAAGGAAATTGTTAAGAAACAGGGCGTTAATTCTGTAACCAAAAAATGAAACTTATTATAATAAGCAGAGTTAAATCTTTGTAACGCCCAAATAATGATACTTTTTAAATTATTCAATAATTAATATATTATCTAAATAAAATAAAGGAGAATTAACAATGGTGAAGAAATTTCTTACCGCTTCTGTATTTCTTTTGGCCTTAATGGCATTTATAAATTCCGACGCAAAGAGCCAATCCATCTATTTTTGTGAAGGTGTAGATAGCGACGGTTACGCAATTACTCCCTCATCTGAATTTAACATCAGCAGAGACGGCGGTTATCTTTATGTTCTGGTAAGAATGGGCGGTTACGACCTTGGTTCATATACTGCAAAGTATGTTATCTACAGAAATGGTGAATATGATAACACAATTTACCAGGATACGGAACCAAACTGGAATTATTTCTGGCAAAAGATCACGTTCTATAAGAGCGGAGATTATGATGTTTACGTATATGATGGCGGCGACAATCTGCTAACATCAGGATATGTAAGGATCAATTACAGATAAAGGTATTTAAGGCTGACGTATGAGTTTTAAAAAAAGCCCGGTCAATTTGGCCGGGCTTTTCGTTTATAGATCAAAATTCTTTTACATGTCGGGTTCATCTGCGGTCGGACCGTAAATACCCGGTAGGGGTACATCATTCAATCTCAGGTAAACAGATAACTGTCCCCTATGATGAACTGTGTGGTTAAAAATGAAATCTCTTACAACACCGATCTTAGGCACCGTAAAGAAAATCTTATCACCCATTCTCATGGTCCAATCTGACATTAATTGTTCATCGGTTGCATTTTGCAGATGCTCTCTTGCTTTTGCAATACACTCGTCGAATATTTGTAAAAGTTCGGCGTTATTAGTGGCGACCGGGGGTTTATATTCGAACGTTTCGAAATCCAGTTCGTCCATATTAAGAGTAGCATCCATCCAGTTAGGGATCTCCGCGATATGCGAGGCGAGGGCACCAAGTGAATAAGACTTATCGTGGGGTTTCCAATCGAATTTTCCATCAGGTACTCTTTCCAGCATTGTCCTGGTCCTGCCTGCTTCCATGTCGAGCTCTATAAGGAGCGCTTGGTTCATGCTCATTTAAATTGAATGATTTAGTTTAAAAAAGAAAAGGATTTAAAGATAAAGATTCCACTTCAGTTCTTCAATTAAAAAACTTCTCTTCATTACATAGGAAATCAATTACACATTAGACGATTAAATTAACCGTATGTTACAGAGAGCGTGTCATTTTTGTCTACCCCGATTTTCCCCTTTGAAAAAAAATTACATGCTAAGTACATTTCCTTCATGTCTGATACAATAAAAATATTATTTTTATTTTGTAACCTGGTTATGATTGTAACTTTTACCTCCTGCAGTATTCCAAAAGACATTCACGGTACCTTAGAGAAAATAAATAAAGATAAGGTATTAAAAATTGGTTATTCAAATCACCCGCCATTTATACAAATTAAAAACGGTGATTCAACCGGAATTGAGTATAAAATAATGTTGGCGTTAGGGGAAGAAATGGGCGTACATTTAATTTTTATCGAAGGGACTGAAGCGGTATTGATAGAGAAAATTGAGAAATATGAAATAGATATTATTATTGCCGGTTTAAATTCGGATTCTCCGTGGAAATCGAAAGCCGGTTTCACGAATCCTTACGCAAAAATAAATGGTAAGGACTATTCTATTGCGGTACCACCAGGCGAGAACGCATTTTTGGTCCACGTTGAGAAATTTATTAACCGGAACAAGGAAAAGATAAAAAGTTGGATAAATGACAAACCGTAAGATACATTTCACCCGAAAAGCAGAATTTCCACAGGAATATAAGGACACATTTGAAAAAGCAAAACGAATAGAATGGATTACTATAATTTCATTGGGAAGCGCAATAATTCTAATGTTTTTGGTGATGGGTAGTTCCCAGGCAATGAAATCTACAATTTTTGATGAAGCATTTGGAATGATAGCCGCTATTTCATTTCTTCTAGCTTCGCGTGTGTATGATAAAAGACCCAATAAGGAATTTCCATATGGCTATCACAGGACAATTACCATTGCATTTCTTGCAGGTTCCACCGCTTTACTTGTAATGGGAATATATATATTAATTGATTCTACAATGACATTAATTGCTGCCGAAAAGCCAACAATAGGGTTAATGAACATATTCGGGTTTGAGATATGGCAAGGATGGGTTATGATAGCGGTTCTGTTATATAATGTAATCCCGGTGTTAATTCTTGGCAGAATAAAGATCCCGCTTGCAAAAAAACTTCACGATAAAGTAATATTTATAGATGCTGATATGAATAAAGCAGAGTGGCTGGGAGCATCGGCAGCAATAATAGGGATAACCGGAATAGGTTTAGGGTTTTGGTGGACAGATGCTGTAGCAGCCATAATTATTTCAGGAGAAATTTTAAAGGACGGATTAAAAAATATAAAGTATTCAGTAACCGATCTTATGGATAGATCACCTCGTTCAGTTGATGGCAAGAAAAAAGATCATTTACTTTCCGATATTAATAAATTACTACAAGATACCCCCTGGATTAATAATTTCGAATTCAGGCTTAGAGAATCAGGACATGTATATTTCGGCGAGGTAATAGTGGAACCAAAATCAAACAACTCCCTCCGCGAGAATATCTCATCATTGCGAAAGGAGTTG
>CALGOI010000377.1 GCA_937959065.1 uncultured Ignavibacteriota bacterium
CGTAGGAACATCCTTCGGCTTATCTTTTAGTATCTTCTTAAATACTATGACTGCTTCATTATAATTTCCCGCCGAATAATACTGCATTGCCTGGTTCCTCAGCTCATTCTTATCCGATCTTACCGTCACCAGGTCTTCATATGGCTCAAAAAACTTTTCAAAAATATCATCTATAGCTGCAATGATCTTTTTGGAAAGAGATTTGGTTTCCTCTTTTACAGGTTTCTTTATTACTGCTTTATGAATTTTGTCCAGCTCTCTCTTGAATTCTGCTCTTCCGAAAGCTCTGATCGAATCCCGTGTAAATTTCACATCTTCCACTTCTCTTGCAAAAGATTTATTTTTTGTGAGGCGGATCTCAAATTCTTTTAGAGCGACTCCTTTCAAATTACCGTCAAGGTATTCTTCAATTAATTCGATATTTTTGTTTCTCTCATTCATTAATTATAAAGCAGATCTTTTAACTTTCTTTTTTGTGGAGAAGCGTCTATTAATTCACTAAGCTCCTTCATGCATTTATATTTTTTATTCTTTACAGTTTGTTCGCTCTTATATCCTGTCATTTTCATTATCTCCTTCATAGATTTATTATCGAAGTAGAATGCAGTCAATACATCCCTGCAAATTTTGCTTAAATTAATAAAAACCTCGTCCAGTATGTTATATACTTCTTCTTGAAATGATACACCCTCATTGACTGAGATGTAATCCTCAATATCATCGATGTTTATATTATGATTATCCTTACGGTTTAACTTCTTTAACCATAAATTGCGGCAAATTGAATACAGGTAGGTTCCAATTGAGCAGGTTAAGTTAAGATCATGGTTTCTTACTTTCTCGTAAAACACGGTTACTGCATCCTGGAATATGTCTTTTGCCTCCGGTACAGAGCCGGAGTTTTTCAGTATAAAATTCAGAATAATCGGATAATTTACTTTATATATTTCTTTTAGCGCGCTATTTACCTCTGATCCCTTCTCTGAAAGGATCTTTTCTATAATTTTTCTATCACTTGAAATTCCCTGATGCCCCAATTTCGCAGTAGTTGTATAATTAACAACAAAATAGATAAAATTATTGGGAATTTCTAAGTAATACCAAATTTCTGTAAAACGGCACTATAATTTATACGGTTTTTTACAGTTTGGTAACTTGGTTACCTTTTACCTTCCTGAAGTATATATGTTAAAGCCTTGTTAATGCGTCGCATCATATTCTTTCTTACAGCAATCGGTATATTCGTTTATTGTATCTCTTGTGATGATACTCTAAACCCGGTAAATAATGTCTATAAATCACTTACCGGACACCACACATTTGTTTCTGTCGATTCATCCCGAACTCTCAATATCAAATTCTTAAAATATCAGGATAGAGGAGCTCTGAAAAGAGCAATAGTCGACATTACTTTGCCGGATGAAAGAATAATGAAGCTGGTAACCGACACCTCAGGGATTGCGTCTGTTACTTTCGGAACTGTGGATATACCCGAAGGTAACTGCCTCGCTGAAATCTGCTATAAAGGACCCGATGGAGAATATTACGGCAGCTTTATTTTTTACCTGACTGGATATATGAACTCTACCATGTCTTTATATGTGAACTCCGGCGAATGCCAGAAAAAATTCATCAAAAGTTTTTGAAGTTACCTTTACTTCTTTCACAGTATTAATAATAAATCTACCAGCCGGCGGTCTGAATATTTTAAAAACAAAATCAAAAAGAAAATGAAAGCAAAGATTATCTTTTCAGCAATTATTTTTTCAATTATTTGTTCTTTTCTTATCTTGAATTCTCCGCATAACGATTTAAATGCAAAACCTGCAGGTAATTTCGCTGTTGTATTACAGGGGCTCGGTGAAGGTGATACTAATGCAAGTGTTAGGATGCGCAGTCAAACAACAGGAATTGATTACTATGGAAATTATGACGTTCCGGGTATATATCTAGTGGATATTGATTTCAATGATGTATATGATGTATTTGTTTGCACTAATTATCCATCTTATGGATCTCAATTAGATGTGAAAGGAAATAGTGGAGGAGTATTTATAACATTATCCTCAGGAAGTTGTCCTTACGGAGATTAACATATTCCATTTATATTAATCCATTGTAAACTTAAAATAAAAATAAAATGAAAACAAAATTATTATCAATCGCAGTAATCTTTGCATTAGTATTATCGTTTACCGGCTTACTGTTAAACGATGATGCTGCTGCTGAATCACCATTACCTCCACTTGTTTATATTACATTAACGGGGAATGGAAATACCACAGCCACAGTCTGGATAAAAGATGCTTCCGGAACTATAACATATATACCGCATACTGGTGGTGGTGTCTATCAAAAACAAAGTAATGTTCCTGATGGAAAGTATGATGTGTTTGCGTGCAGTAATTATCCATCCTATGGTTCTTCATATGATCACGTGATAGATCCTCCTGATGTAATAAATACAACGATAGCTTTACAAGGCGGTGAATGCCCATTTGGAGATTAGTTAAACAAATTATAAATTAAAAAAAATGAAAACAAAAATCATTTTATCAGCCATTATTCTTGCAGTTGTATCAGCTTTAGTCTTAAACATAAGCGACAACGCATCAGCAAGTTCAAATCTTGGTAAGGAAGGGTGTGTTTATACCATATACCTTACCGGAACCGGGTATACTGACAATAATGCAAGTGTCAGGCTTCGTGAGATATCTACGGGTATGGATAGTTATGCTTCGTTTTCATCAACCGGTGTGTACACTATAGATTGTCCATCACCTGGACTATATAATGTATTCGTATGTACTAATCACCCCAGTTATGGTGCAAACTATAATGTAACAATAGGGAAAGCCCCGGGATCAACTACTGTAAGTCTTACCGGTGGAAACTGCCCTTACGGTGGTGATTAAACAGTTTAAAATTATTATATTTTTCTCTAATCAATAAATTTATAAAAATAATGAGCTTTAAAGAATATTTTTTATCTCTTGCGATAGTAGTTTCAGTGATTTGT
Organism: uncultured Ignavibacteriota bacterium; assembly: GCA_937959065.1. Taxonomy (GTDB): domain Bacteria; phylum Bacteroidota; class Ignavibacteria; order Tepidaquicellales; family Tepidaquicellaceae; genus JAEYVS01. Next base: position 3,020 of record CALGOI010000377.1, read on the forward strand.
TCTGTTATTTTCTTTTCAAATGATGTAAAATCGGATACACAATTAGTACCGGTAACTATCTATGTGACAGGTGCTGGATCAAATTGTAGTGGTGTGTCTGTTACACTTTATGACAAAGATGTTCCGGTTGCGACTCTTTCCCCAAATGGATGTACATTCACTGGTACTGTTGATCCGGGGGTTTATGATGCAGTAGTATGTCAAACAGATTTACATGGAACAACATCTGTCAAAATCGATTCGGATACTCCAGGTAACGAGTTTTATTTGGAAGTTCAAGCAGGTCAATGCTCTTTAGGTAATTAGAGTAAAATGGAATCAAGCATAGAGAAAGGAAATTTTTATTTCTCTAAAAATAATTATAGTAAAGCCGTATACTATTTAGAGAAATTTGTCAAGAATAATAAGAGAGATGATGATCAAATCATCTCTCTTTCTTATTACAAACTTGCATTAAGCTATTTTGAACTTAATAGATTTAATGACTCAATTAATACTTCTAAAAAATTATCTAAAAAGAATATTGATCCTGAAATACAATTTAAAAACTATAGACTATTAAGTCTGGTATTTTATAAGAAAGGAGAGTACAAAAATTCGTTAAATAGTATACATCTTGCTTATGATTTGTTAAAAGATTCAAGTGATTTTAAAGATGAAGATTATAGTGAACTATATAATGACTTAGCAAATATTTATTCCATGTTTAATGAGTATAAAAAATCAATTGATTTTAGACTTGAAGCTATTAAAACAATAGAAAAAGATAAATCAAATTTATACTTACTCGGTTTATATTATAACAATTTAGGGGTTACATGTAATAATATAATCAGATTTTACGGTAATGACGCTTTCCAAAATCTGAAAAATATAAAAATTTATAGTTGCTTCACTAAAGCTATAAATTTTGTAAAAATTAATAAATCATCAAACGGTCTTCTTAATCTCGCTAATGTATACAATAATATTTCGTTTTATTTTAGATTTAAGAGAGATTCCAGAAATGAACTACAATGTCTTTTGAAATCTATTAAAACTCTTGATAAAATTAAGGGAGATGTTGATTACTATCTTGCTAATAGCTTTATTAATTTGGGTACCTATTATTTCAGGAATAATAACCTTAAAAAAGGTTTAAAATATCTAATAGAGTCTTTAGAAATAAGAACCAGAATACTGGGTAGTACCAGCTTAATAATTATCAAAAACTACCTTTATATCGGTAATTGCTTTGAGAAACAAAACAAATTCACCGAAGCTTTAAAAAATTACCAAACTGCCCTTGATATTCTTAGCCCCGGGAAAAGTAAAATTGATATCCTTAAAACACCGGACGTTTCTCAGATAACATTTCTACCTGAATTAATTGAAGTCCTCCAAAGTAAAATATCATCTTTAAATTCATTATTTAAAGAAACAATTACCGTAAAGTATTTAGACTCTTCATATAATTGCATTTTTATATTATCAAATCTTTTAAAAAAAAAAAAAAAAAATCTTACAGGTGTGGAGTCTAAGTCTTTATTATCAGCAAGGGCCTCATCCATCTATGAAAATTCGATTGATATATTTTTCGAACTGTTTCATATAACCAACAATAATGACTACCTGGATAAAGCTTTTGAGTACATCGGGAAATGTAAAGCATTATCCCTCCTTGAAAATCTAAATGAAAATGAAGCTAAAACAAGTTCAGCCATCCCTAATGATCTCACTACAAAGGAAGATCAAATAAAAGTTGAAATTAATTTTAAAGAAAAGCAGATCTTTGAAGAGAAAAGGAAAGCAAGTAAGAGTGTTTCTATTAAGAAGCTGGAATCAGAGTTGTTTATTTTAAAAGAAGAGTTAAGTGATCTTATAAAAATATTCGAAAAAAAATATAAGCTGTACTATAACTTAAAATATGATGTTAACATTGCAACAATCGTTGAGATACAATCACGTTTGAATAAATATGATACATTGATCGAGTATTTCGCAGGTGAAGAAAATATTTTCATTTTTATTATCAAACGGGACATTACCAAAATTCACCACATTCCTAAATCCAAAAGCTTCGACCGAAAGCTAAAACAATTCAGAAAATGCCTCTCGCTTTCGGATACTGTAAATAATGATTTCCAAAAATTCTCCACCCTCTCACACTATTTCTATAAACTTCTTTTAAAAGACTACATACCGGAAGATACCGGTAACCTTATTATTATACCAGACGGACTTTTGAATTACATCCCATTCGAAGTCCTGATAACTGACAAACCAAAGACCGGTAACTTTAAAAATGTGTCATACCTACTAGAAAGATATAACATCAGCTACAGCTACTCCTCTACTCTTCTGCTGAGAAATCTCTCTAAATCCCTGTCGAAATCATCTTCTAAACCAAAAATACTTGGCTTCGCACCGTCTTTTAATAAAGAGAGCAAATCAAAAGTCAAAGAGGATGCCCTGAGGTCCGGGTTGAATTCACTTAAATGGAATTCAGCTGAACTGAAATCAGCAAAAAAATACTTCGGAGGAAGGATATTCCTGAATGAAAAAGCTAGTAAGAAAGAATTTGTGAAGTATTCCTCTGATTACCCGGTATTGCACTTTGCTACTCACGGTATAGTCGAAGATAAGAACCCGATGTTCTCTAAGATCGCTTTTGCCCCTGTTACAGATAATATCGATGACGGATATCTGCATGCTTACGAACTCTACGGAATGAAACTCAATTCCGATCTGACCATTCTCAGCGCCTGTGATACAGGGTATGGCAAACTTATAAAAGGTGAAGGTGTAATGAGCATTGCCAGGGGTTTTCTCTATGCGGGAAGTAAAAGCATCATGATGAGTTTATGGCAGGTGAGTGATTCGGCTACCTGCAAGATCATTGGCTATTTCTATAAATATCTCTCAAAAGGAATGAGTAAAAATGAAGCGTTGAGGAAAGCAAAACTCGATTATATTAAAAGCTCCGATTCCATCAAAGCCAATCCCGCTTACTGGGCTCCGTTTGTTCTGATAGGGAACACTAACCCGCTCTAACCCAAAAACTCCGCTAATAACCTGTGAAAGTGATGAACTCCCTGCTCCATTTTCGGTGAGTATCTGCCTGATTTATAATACCTGCTGTTGATTCCTTTCTGAACCATCTCTACGATTTCCTCGTCTTCACGTTCAACCTTATCCAGCTCAGCTCCCGCTCCTTTATCAAGTGCGCCCGGATCAGACACGTATGTTAGAAACGAAACCTTTGTTAAATTAAACGAGATAGGTATTACAATGTTTATCGACAGCCCCCACGGATAGAAATTAAACATCATATTAGGAAATATCCAGTAATAGTAAGCTGAAACATCCTTCCCGTGATCAGGTGAATCCTTCGGCAGAACGAATGTGTCTTAACCTTTATCCGATATACCCAGCTGTAGATTACAATAATCGTATATCTCGCTCTTATATTCTCCGTAATCGAGAGCCGCATTCAGTCCTGAATGCACGAATGGTATATGGAATCCCTCTAAATAATTATCGCAGTACAATGCCCAGTTCGCTTTCACGAGGTAATCCCTCGACCTGGATGGCTCGAACTTTAATCTGTCGAACGGAAACCAGCCAAGCCGGTCCTCTATTGGTTTGAGATAATCTTTCAAAGAATGACTCGGATCCAGCGAAACAAAAATGAAACCGTTCCATTGCTCAAAGTTAACTTGACTCAGGTTATCTGCCTCGGTAGGGAAGTCCTCGCAATCCTGAAATTCCGGCATGGACTTAAACTTTCCGTCCAGCTCAAACCTTCTACCGTGATACCTGCATTTAAGTGCGTTGAGATTACATGGAGCTTCGACAACAATATTTCCTCTATGCGTACATACATTAGAAAGGCAGTGTATTTTGTCATTCTGATCCCTCGTTAGTATGAGCGGTTCGTTTATGTATCCATCAAGCAAGTTAAACGGATATATCTGCCCCGGTATTTTCACCACGCCGGTGTCACTTACGAACTGCCAGCTCTTAGCGAAAACCTTTTCCTTACATTCTTCAAATATATCCCTGTCTCTGTAAAATGAAGAGGGGAGTGTATGTGCTTTCCGGATATCCGGATCTATTTGGAATTTGATCCCCATCTTAAGTCCTGCTAAACCGTTTGTCGAGTTCATCTGTAGTGATTCTTATCATGGTAGGTCTTCCGTGCGGACATACATACGGCATCTTAGCCGCAAATAGGTTATCTATAAGGCTAAGCATCTCCTTATTCGTCAGAGTGTCATTTGCCTTTATCGCGCTCCTGCAGGCAAAAGACTTCGCGAGGTTGTCCCTCTTTTCGAGGTTAAGTTTTAACTCGTACTCTTTGAATTGGTCTATCAGCTCCTGGAATATCTTATTTTCATCACCAACTTTCACGTCAGAGGGGAGTCCATACAACTCTATCGTATCCTCGGCAAGCATATTGAAATTAAAACCGAGGTTACCCAGCTCATTTCTTAGGCCCTCCGCGATCTTATAATCTATCTTCGTTAGTTTGATCTTAATTGGTATGAGCAGCTGCTGTGAGAATGACGACTGAGACTCCAACCACAGAAGCGCTCTTTCGTATAGTATCCTCTCGTGCGCGGCATGCTGATCGATTATGAGTACACCCGTTTCGGTCTGGCACATTATATACTTCTTCTGAAACTGCCAAATATTAAACCTCTCAGTCTCCGATTTTGGCGAGTGTTCAAAAACATTTGCCTGCTTTTCACTGCTTAAAGCATCTTCCTCCGGTTCTTCCGCCTGTTTACCCGCCTCGAAAATTGAATGTATCGTCGCACCTTTTTTATTTGTAAATTCCGTATCGGCTGCCTGCTTCTGTGGCGGTTTGTAGCTCCCTATGGATGATATATTCGACTCTCCGCTGCCGCTCTTATGAAAAAATGTCTCTTCCTGCCCGGGCGTATCCGTATATGATCCGAATCCTATATCGAATGTAAGGTCCGCCTTCTTTAGCGCGTCTCTCATCGCATTTACAATAAATCCAAAAACAGCTCCCTCTTCCTCGAACTTAACCTCCATCTTGCTGGGGTGTACATTTACATCCACCTTCTTCGGATCTATATCAATAAATAAAAAGAACGATGGATAATTTCCTTTTTCTATCAGATCATCATATCCCTTATAAACAGCAAAATTCAGATTCTTATTTGTGAAGAACCTATTATTCAGATAAAAGAACTGGTCCTGCTTTGTCTTTTTTGTGAAGTTCGGCTTAGAAATATAACCGTGTATCTTTATCAATTGATTTCCGTGATCAACGGGGATTAATGACTCGGTAAATTGCCCCGTGAATATATCACTTAGTCTGTCCAACAGCTCAGCCTTAGGGAGATCGAAAATCCTGTCATCGTTATTCCAGAATGTGAACGATATCTCCGGGTGTGAAATTGCCAGCCGTACAAATGTATCATATATATGCTTGAACTCCGTTTGGTTGGATTTTAAAAAATTCCTCCTGCCCGGGGTATTATAAAACAAGTTCTTTACAGCGATCGATGTACCAATTGGTGTGGTTTCCTTCGTAACTTCAGTTACCTCATTACCTTCGATTCTTATCAAACACCCTATCTCATCATTAGCCGTCTTTGTCTTCATCTCTATTTGCGAGATCGAGCATATCGACGCTAGCGCTTCACCCCTGAATCCCAGCGTGTTTATCGTCTCCAGGTCTTCGTATGAAGATATCTTACTTGTAGAGTGCCTCTGGAAGCTCATTATTGCATCATCTTCACTCATACCGGCGCCGTTATCTACGATCTGTATCAGTGACTTACCGGCTTCCTTTATGATTAGACTTATATCAGTAGCTCCCGCGTCTATAGAGTTCTCTATCAACTCCTTCACGACAGATTCCGGCCGGTTTACGACCTCACCTGCCGCGATCTTATTGGATAATGCCTGTGGTAATATTTTTATTAAACCGCTCAATTACTAAACTCTTTCTCCTCGAATAACGCCTTTACGAATTTCTCTTTATCGAATACCTGCAGGTCATCTATCTGCTCGCCAACACCAATGAATCTAACCGGAATTCTCATCTCTTTACTTATTTTCATTACTATCCCGCCCTTAGCAGTCCCGTCCAGTTTGGTCAGTATCAGTCCTGTTAATCCGTTTAGCGCTTTGGAGAACTCCTTTGCCTGGTTCAATCCGTTCTGTCCGGTCGTTGCGTCTATCACTATGAATATCTCATGCGGAGCGTCAGGTATGACCTTCTGCATCACTCGCTTTACCTTATTCAGCTCGTCCATCAGATGAGACTTATTATGCAAGCGTCCTGCCGTATCTACTATAACTACATCTATTCCTTTTTCTTTTGCAAGACTTACACTATCGAAGGCTACTGAAGCAGGGTCCTTCGCATCGGGTTTTTGTAATATTTCTACTCCTGCCCTGTTTGCCCAGGTTTCAAGCTGTTCATTTGCCGCTGCCCTGAATGTATCAGCGGAACCTATCAGTACGCTCTTCCCTGCATTTTTAAAATTATATGCCAGCTTACCCACGGAAGTCGTTTTCCCGACCCCATTAACACCAACAATCATTATCACAAACGGCTTCTTGCCCGTCTGAAAGCTGAAATCACTGAACTCCGACAAATTATCACTCAAAACCTTCTTTATCTCATCTCTTATCAGTGTATTCAACTCCTCCGCCCCGTCGTATTTATCTTCCTTTGCTCTTTCTCTGATATTTTCTATCAGCACCTCTGCTGTGTCGTATCCCATATCGGATGAAAGGAATATCTCTTCGAGCTCTTCTATGAACTCATCGTCTATCTTTGACTTAGCATTAATAAGCCGGTTGACTTTGCCAAAAAGATCTTCCTTAGTTTTGTTTAAACCCTGTTTAAATTTATCGAATATAGACATAAAGGTAATTTACTTTAATTATAATATAATCCAAACAAAAAAAGCCAACCCTTCCGGATCGGCTTTGGTATAATTGCATAAACTTATTAAAACATTTCCAGAACGTTTCTTGCAATGATCATCTTTTGTACTTCTGAAGTTCCTTCGCCGATCGTCATTAGTTTCACGTCCCTGTATAGCTTCTCTACCGGGAATTCCTTTATGAATCCGTATCCGCCGTGTATCTGTATAGCTTCATTTGTAGCAGTTGTAGCTATTTCTGACGCGAAATACTTAGCCATCGCCGCAGACAGGTTTATCGGTCTGCCTTCATCTTTATCTGTAGCAGCCCTGTATACCAATAACTTAGCCGCTTCGATATCGGTAGCCATATCCGACAGCTTAAACTGTATTCCCTGGAATTCCGCCAGCGCTTTATTAAACTGCTTTCTCTCTTTAGCATATTTCAATGATGCCTCAAATGCGCCTTCTGCGATTCCAAGCGAAAGAGCCGCGATAGCGATCCTTCCTCCGTCGAGTATCTGCATTGCCTGTCTGAATCCATCACCTTCTTCACCAACCAGGTTCTCAGCCGGTATCTTCACGTTTTCAAATATTAACTCTGCTGTATCTGAAGCCCTCATTCCCAGCTTGTTCTCTTTCTTTCCAACCTTAAACCCGTCCCAGCCTTTTTCCAGAACAAATGTCGAGATACCTTTGTTGCCCTTCTCTTTATCCGTGACAGCCATTACAACTGCCGTCTCACCGACCGAACCCTGTGTAATGAATAATTTACTTCCGTTGAGAATATAATGGTCACCATCTTTTACAGCAGTCGAAGCCATTCCCGCTGCGTCACTCCCGGATACATTCTCCGTGAGACCCCACGCACCGAGCTTATTGCCGCTTGTTAAATCAGGCATATATTTCTTCTTCAGCTCTTCGCTCGCGAATTGGTATATGTGATTAGTGCATAGTCCGTTATGTGAAGCGATCGTTAATCCGAGCGATGGATCTACCTTCGATATCTCTTCGATGATGATCGCGTATTCCATTGTAGAGAAGTTCGATCCGCCGTATTCTTCCGGGAAGATAATGCCCAAAAACCCTACTTCACCCAGCTTTTTGGCAATATCCATCGGAAATTCCTGCGCTTCGTCATACATCATTACAGTCGGAGCTATCTCGTTCTGGGCAAAATCACGCGCCAGCTTTTGTACCTCCAGTTGCTGTTCCGTTAAGTTAAAATCCATTAAGTATTATTGAAAATTTATGAAAAAATAATATACCCATTTTCGTGGTTTTCTTAAATGATAAATTTCGTCAAAAAGCATAGGCTTAAAAACACTAGTTTATTTTTCAAAATTTGACCTTAAACGGTGAGGCGGATTTTCGGAAATAAGCTGTTGTTTGGTGTAATTTTTCATATTTGATTTTATATGTGTTTAAAAAATTTTTGTTTTTGGTCCGAAAAACGGGATTGTAAAAAAAGGTGTTTTTTTACATCTACGAATTTTACGAATTTTTTTTTCATCTTCTATTGTTCCTCTGCAGGCAGGTGAATTAATTCTATTTGCCTCGAATGTGCAAGAATTGATTTTTGAGTTGTTCATGGTAGTTTGGATTTAAACTATTCGTATTGTTAGAAGAAACCGAATTCAAATCATTTCTCGTCCTAACATCCTAGTCTAGGTTCCCGCCTTCGCGGGAATGACAACTTTACAAAGATAAGTGATGGTAGTGGGAGATAAAATGGAAAAAGGGTCATATGCGCATGTATCACCGAATGCAAATAGGTTTGTAAAGTTTATAAAGTTAAAAAGTTTTTAAAGTTACTAAAAAGTGGATGGTTGCTTGCTTCAGTTCTATAATCGGGAAGATTAAACTAAAGTGTTTTCTGCTTGAATGTTCTTAAATATTTATGTAATATTTTTTGTGACTTTTATTGTTAGTGAATAGATGGAAATTTCAACCTTTTATCTAATGCACAGACTATTTATACCTATATATTTAATCTTATTTTATCTACCAAATTTATCTTCTGCTCAGTGGATTGAACAGCAATCCGGGACTTCTGCGGCATTATGGGATATTAAGTTTATTGATGCTAACACAGGGTTTATTTCAGGGCAGGGAAGGATCTTAAAAACCACAAACAGCGGTATTAATTGGTCTCATCTTAATATTCCACCTCAGTCATTGGATAATCCTCTTTATTGCATACACCCGGTTAATGAGAATGTAATATACTGCGCCGGAGGGTTTGAAGCGATAATAAAATCTACGGATGGTGGCAGTACATGGACTGTGCTTAGTGACTCAACATTTGGTGATGGCAGTAGATACTTTACATGCTTTTTTGTAAATGAATCTACCGGATGGGTTTCGGGTACCGGTGACAAAGTTCTTAAAACTACCAATGGTGGGTTAAGTTTCGATACAATAAATTTAGATCCTCAAGCCGGATTTATCAGGCAAATGTATTTTAGAAATGAAACTGAGGGAATAATTGCAGGAAACAGTAGTAGTATTTATAAAACAACTAATAGTGGCGAAAATTGGAATAATGTTAATGTCCCCGTTGGAGGAACTGGGTATAGTCTAAGAGGATTAACTTTCCCTAACTTTGAAACAGGATGGTTGTTTTCGACTTCAAGAAAGGTTTTTAAAACTACCGACTTTGGGTCAAATTGGGATAGTTTATTAAGTGTACCTACAAACGGCTTTGATATTTACTGTGCAGATTTTACATCAATAGATACTGGGTACGTTACAGGTCAAATTGTAATGTATAAAACAACCGATGGAGCTATTTCCTGGGTACAGGAAAATATCCCTACAAATCCTCCGATCGGAGCAAAAAATTCAATTCATTTTATAAACAACTCGACAGGATGGTTCTGCACTTCCTTTGGGAAAATTTTTAAAACAACTACCGGTGGGGAACCAATAGTGAATATTTCCCCAATTAATACAAGTATTCCTACTAAAATCGAGTTGTATCAGAATTTTCCAAATCCATTTAATCCAACAACAACCATAGAATATTCATTGCCAAATAGTGTTCAAGTTAATATTAAGATCTATGACTTAACCGGACGAATGGTTGATGAACCGGTTAATTCATTCCATACGGTTGGAAATTATTTAATTAATTATAATGCAGGTCATCTTGCTTCAGGCGTTTATTTTTACAAGTTAACATTTGAAGACAGGAGTCTTGTTAAAAAATTTATTTTAATTAAATAAACCCCTTGTATTAGGGAAAGGAGGATGAAATGAAGAAATTCATTTTATTTCTAATTTTATTGTTTGCATTTACTGTAAACAAATCTACACCACAAGTAATGGACATTCATGGTTGTGATTTTGATGAATTTGATCAGATCACCGGTCCGTTCAAGCCATTAACAACACCAAATTCTTATATCAAGATCTTAATTGTATATGTTGAATTCGATAATGAGACTGTCGATACAGGAAGTACAATTTGGCCACCAGAAGGGACCATATCTTATTTTGGAGATCTATTAGCTGAAAGTGAAACACATATCTCTGATTGGTGGAACGCTTATGATCCGGACACCGAATCACTTTCATCTTGGTTTTGTGAAGTCTCAAGAGGCCAATTACATGTAATTGGTAATGAGTATAGAGTAGTTCTTGATCACGACACTGCTTACTACCAAAACTTAAGTGGATTAACCCAACGTCAAAAAGAAGGTGTGATCAATTAAGAAATTTATGACAAACTTGATGAACAAGAAATAAATTGGACATTATATGATAATTGGGAGTTGGATGGAAGTTCTTTTGTAAATGATCCTGACGGGATAGTAGATATGATTATAAAAATACACAGGCACAAGTATTCGGGGTTGTTTTCTGAAAATCAAGCTTCAGGATATGCTTATCTAGGTCAAGCCGATGGTCAATGGTCATATGAAGTTGACCCGGTTAACCAAATTGATGTATATGGAGGATTTCCCGAATATGAACCAACAGGGAATCTTGACGACGGATCCGGCTTTACAATTACCGGAAATTATACTGCTAAAATTCTTGATAAAAAAGGTCTCATGGGCCGCATACATCATGAGTATGGACATTACTTTTTCGGAAGTAACCATAGTTACTATGGCAAAATGGGAAATGGAGGAGAATACTTTTATGATCCGTGGGAAAGAATTAAATTAGGTTATATCACACCTTATACGTCAGCATGGAATAACTATTCTGAAACAGTTGTACTTGATGACTACTCAGCGCGGTCTAGCTTAGGTAACCATTTATTAGTTGTTCAGATGCCTTATAGTGAATTTATAATTTCAAATAGAAGAGGTGTGTCAGTATGGGATATTCCGATGGCTGGTGATACAAATGCTTTCAGAGAAACTCCTCATCCTGAGTATGGTAGAGGAATATACATTTATCACAATAATATTTACTCATATCCAAATTATTTAATTGATATTGAATGCGCAGATGGTCAATGGAAATGGGAACAGGATGGATATTGGGCACCTGATTGGGATTTAAATAATGCCTGGCTGCCGCTTTTAAAGCGGACAGATGTTGTTTATGATAAGAATGATAAAGGTCAACCGGAGCTAACAACGAACGGTTCATATGCTTGGGGTAAGGATGACTTAAACATATTAGGTGCTACAACAAATCAGGAACTCACAGCTTCAGGCAAATGGTTTTCAGTAGGTAAGAATGGAACAAAAGGCACGGATAGATTATACACTAATGAGAATTCGCATTGGACCTCAAGATCATTAATTGGTGATCGATGGGATGCTTGGGATAAAGGGTATAATGAAGTATTCTCTCCATACTCCAGCCCAAATACCAGAGCATGGAATGATGAAAACTATGGAGTATTTGTCTGGCTTTATGATTACAATACAAGTACTAAGCAGGCAACATTTAAAATATATAAAGAACAATACCCTTATGGAGAGGGGGAAGATTTAGATGACATATTAGAAGCAACTCCACCGTCTAAACCGATGGGTATAGTTGAAGCCGAATGTGTTTATTCTAATGGCTATTATAGGCCAAAAATTGAATGGAATCATAATTTAGAGCCTGATATGGAAAGACTATCACTTTCAGAAGTGTATTTCAAACGCTATAAAATATACAGGTCAACTTATGAAGATATGAGTGAGTCACCACCTGATGCTTACAGGTACCCTGAAAATGTTTATGACTATATAGCAACCGTTGACGTACCAAGTAATACAAATCCATCTTATGTTGATAATTCTTTAATCTCTGCATGCTATATTCCTGATGGACAGTGTCCACCTAATTGCTGGATACAATATCCAATTAGATACAGAGTTCAAGCAATCGATAAGTATAATGATGAATCTGTTTTATCAGATTTTGTTAATGTGACAGGAATAAGAACTCAAACAGGAGGACCTGGTGGCGGTGAAGAAGATAATAATGGAATTACTTTGAACAATGAAGTTCCATTTGAATACGCTTTAAAACAAAACTATCCAAATCCATTTAACCCTACAACAAATATACAGTTCGATCTTCCTAAGGATGGATTTGTAACTTTAAAGATCTATGACATTTCCGGGCGTGAAGTTGCCACTTTGGTTAACGAATTCAGAAATGCAGGAAGTTACCTTGCTGGATTCAATGCTTCACATCTTTCCAGCGGTGTATACTTCTTCACTATTAAAGCGGGGAGTTTTGAGGAAACGAAAAGAATGGTTCTTATTAAGTAGAAAGTTTGTAAAGTTCATAAAGTTGTAAAAATAGAAAAGGCGCTTTAAGCGCCTTTTTCTGTAAAATCTGAATCATAAATACCTGCTGCCGGGAGTGGTGATTGGGATTTCTTCCAACCATTCCGGAACTTCATCCGGCTTGAATTTAACTACATCGACCGTCGCCAGCGCGTGAGTTTCATATCCGAAATCCACATTACCATTGCTTCTGTCTATGATCAATCCGACTCCGACGATGTTACCTTTCAGCCTCTCGACCATTTCCACAACCTCCTTGACACTTCCCCCGGTCGTAACAATGTCTTCCACAA
>CALGOI010000378.1 GCA_937959065.1 uncultured Ignavibacteriota bacterium
AAAGAGATAGAAACTATCATGCATTACCAGATGGATGAAAAAGAAAAGATCGAGAATTCCGATTTCGTCATTGTAAATAACAAATCACTTGAAGACCTCGAAGCACAGACGATATTCATCGGCAAAGTCCTGAAAGCGCTAAAGAAGAGAAAGAAGTAATTTTTATCTTTACTCCCCTCCGGCGGTCAACGACTCGACTCGTAGAGAGGAGTGGGGGAGGGTCAGTTAAAAAAACTATCATACCTAATTATTTTCTCCTTTCAATAAACTTTATATTTATTATTGTTCTCTACAATATATTTGAAGGATATATAGTAGAACATCCGGTGGTTCTTTTTATCGATACCGCTATTTATAATATCTTTGATTATCTCTATTTTTTCTATCATTTCATATTTAAAATACGATGATTCTATTAGTCTAAGTGATTTCGTAATAATTGGATTAAATTTATTTATTGATTTGGCTTTTGTAATTGTAATGGTGAACTTCTTAACAAAATATCCTCAATTCTGAATTTAACTCCTCCCCTCTCCTTTATAAGGAGAGGGGCCGGGGGTGAGGTAAAAACTACTTATTCTCCTTCCATCTCATATACAACAAGTAAAAACTCCACGGTATCATTATTGCACCTAATACCATTGGAAGAAATGCAATGTTACCGTATTCACTTTGATGTTTTATAAAGATTCCTAATAGTGCCCATCCCAATGCCAGCCAGTTAAAATATTCATTTATTTTAAAACCCGTTATCAATGCTGCTAACCAAATAATTATCATCGTGCCGGTTATCACATAAATATTTTCACTAAATGCATTACCTTTTGAAGTAAGAAATATCCAGAGATTTGCCGCTGATGCTGCTATAAGCCATCCGTAAAGTATTCCAAACGGAAAGACAATCATTAAATTGATTTCATTTCGCCCTACACCCATCGATGATATCCTTGCCATCATAAACGCTGTAAACAGCATTGTAACTATTACGAGCAAACTTAAAAGAAGATTTCCGGTGACAAACAAAAGTATCCATACACTTCCCAGTATATTATTAGCAATTACATAGGGAGCTATTTCATCATAAACTTTTATGCTTCTTCGTCCGGGAAGCAGCTGTATAATCGAATAGATTATCAGACTGATGTAAATTATCCCCCATATTGAAAAGGTGTAACCAGCCGGTGTAAAAAAAGTTTCGTAGTTACCGGATACTTCACCTATTGCAGGTAAACCTGTTAGCTGTGAATAAAGTGAATTAAATAATACATTGGCTAAAACTATTATTAGAACCAGCCATCTCAATAAATTTTGTCCCATACAGAAACATACACTTTTAACGGCATTTTTTACATTCTCTTAATATTCTTATGACCTAAAGTCCTTTTACACATCTCTTCCACTCCTCTTTCCCAAACCCCAGCTTGGGAAAGCCCAAAAATCACCACCAAAACACTAATTATTTGTTCTTTCGGTTTAAGATTGCATATATCAATATATTTTAATAAAATTTGTAAATATTAAAAATAAGGAAGTTCGTCTTCTACGAACAAAATAAAGAAAAAATAAAAAATGGAACTAGTTCACTAAATGGTAAAGTACTTGTCTTAAATCAAAACTATGAGCCCCTTACCATCTGTAATGTAAGGCGCGCTTTTATCCTCACATACCTCGGTAAAGCCGAAGTCATCAGCAATAATGACACAAAAGTTATCCAGACAGTTTATCAATCTTTCGATTATCCCAGCGTGGTACGCCTTGTTTTCTTCGTCAAAGTGCCTTTCAAAAAGATTATTCTGTCAAGAAAGAATATCCTGCGCAGGGACGGTCACAGGTGCCAGTATTGCGGTACAAGCTCTAATCTCACCGTGGATCATGTAATGCCGAGATCCAGGGGCGGTGAAGATACCTGGGAAAATCTTGTTTCTGCTTGTATCAAATGTAATAATAAAAAAGGCGACAGGACTCCCGATGAAGCCAAAATGCCTCTTAAAATATTTCCTAAAAGACCTTCTCATATCACTTTCATCAAAAACTTCGCCGGTAAGGTGGATGATACCTGGAAACCGTATTTATATATGTAATTGCATTTTTTTAATGGTTTTTATTGGCTATCTTTGTTGATTTGATGAACCTGCATACGTGTTTTTGGTGATTCCATTCGAAAAAAATCGAAAAATCTATTAATAATATCAAACTAAACAAACGGATTAGTTTATGGAAAAGTATTTGCTCTATATTAATGGCGAATTTAAAGAGGGTAGCAAGGGTAAATTTTTCAAAGCAATTAACCCTGCCGACGGTTCCGAAATAGCTGAAATAGCCGAAGCAACTGTCGATGATGCAAAGGATGCCATCGATGCAGCAAGAAACGCTTTCGATAACGGAGTCTGGAGCAATAAATCAGGTGAAGAGAGAAGTGTCATTATCAAACAGATCGTTGATAAGATTAACGAAAATAAAGATAAACTCACCGAACTCGAAATTAAGGACTCCGGCTCTACATTCAAAAAAGCTGCCGAAGATATCTATCTTTCTGCTCGTAATCTAAACTCATTCGCTAAGCTTGCACTTGTAGATCTTAACGAAGTTTCAGATGTTTCTAAAGAAGGTATTAGTAAGAATCTGATTAGACGTGAACCGGTTGGTGTTTGTGCTCAGATAATCCCATGGAATTTCCCGCTGAAGATGGCTATCTGGAAGATCGGTCCCGCTCTTGCAGCAGGTTGTACTATCGTATTAAAACCGGCTCCTGAAACATCGGTAACTGCTATGGAGCTTGCAAAGCTTGTCGACCAGACAGACCTTCCTAAAGGGGTATTAAATATCATCACAGGTGACGTTGAGGTCGGATCAGAAATGGTTACAAACCCAAAAGTAGATAAAGTTGCTTTCACCGGCTCGACTGAAGTCGGCAAGATAATTATGAAAAACGCTGCTGAAACGCTTAAAAAAGTTACTCTCGAGTGCGGCGGTAAGTCTGCTAATATCGTCCTCGATGACGCAGATATAGATATGGCTGTTGACGGTGCAATTTACGCCGGGTTTTATCACCAGGGACAATGCTGCGAAGGCGGGACTCGTCTCCTCATTCAGGACAGTATTTATGATGATTTCATCACAAAGATGAAAGAAAAGATGTCTAGAATGGTCATTGGCGATCCGATGGATAAGAAAACTGATGTAGGTCCCGTGATTTCACAGGAACAGTTTGACCGCGTAATGGATTACATAAAGATTGCTCAGGAAGAGGGTGCTACAGCTCTTACAGGCGGTAAACAGCACGGTTCCTCCGGGTACTTTATCGAACCTACTGTGTTTATAAATGCCGAGAATTCTATGAGACACGTTCAGGAAGAGATATTCGGACCGGTTATCTCCATTATGAAATTCAAAGATGATGATGAAGCGGTTAAGATTGCGAATGACTCTATTTACGGACTTGGCGGTGCTGTCTGGTCTAAAGACGAAAACCGGGCTATGGAGCTTGCAAACCGTCTGAGAACAGGTACTGTATGGATTAACGAGTATCACTTGCTTAATGAAAAAGTACCTTTCGGTGGATATAAACAGAGCGGTATCGGACGAGAGTTTGGTATCGACGGTATAAAGGAATATACAGAGGTAAAGCATATTTATGTAGACGACGTTAAAGAAAGGGATAAGAAGTTCTGGTACGGCACAGTAGTTCCTAAAGATTAATTTTAAATGCGCATTCTTTAATGGATATTAAGAATAAGAAAGTTCTTATCCTCGGCGGCTGGGGACTTGTCGGGTCAGCTATAGCCAGGCAAATTGTTAAACAGGAACCGTCGCAGATCATTCTTACCTCTCTGAAGGAGAGTGAAGCCCGCGATATCTGTGATTCTTTGACCGAAGAGTTTGGTAAAGAAAAGGGTTTCTTTACTCCGTACTGGGGTAATATCTTCATAAAGCACAAATATAAAGACCTTCCCAAAAGCGAATATGTAAATGATTCCCAAAAGCGCCTCGAACTCCTGGGAGATGTAGTAGATGAACTCAATGATGAGATTCTTAAAGATTCGGCTATTTACCACATGTTTGCTGATATTAAGCCGGATATAGTCATAGATTGTATTAATACCGCGACCGGAATTGCTTACGCAAACATTTATAAATCATATAATGAAATTCTCGGGATACTGAAAACTGGTAACCGTGATTATGACCTTCTTAAAGATTCAGTTGAAAAACTTTTAGGAATTTCTTACGTCCCTCAGCTTATCCGTCATATCCAGCTGCTTTATAATTCAATGAAGGAATTCAATACTTCCTTCTACCTTAAGATCGGTACCAGTGGTACCGGCGGAATGGGACTTAATATTCCCTTTACGCACAGCGAAGAGAAACCATCTAGAGTCCTTTTGAGTAAAGCTTCCGTCGCAGGGGCGCATACATTGCTTTTATTCCTGATGGCCCGTACACCAGGTGGTCCGATGATCAAGGAACTTAAACCAACTGCCTCGATCGCATGGAAAAAAATAGCGTACGGTAAAATACTCAACCGCGGCGTCCCGATGAAGATTTATGATGTTGGTTTTGATAACAACGAAGAGCTGTCATCGACATTCAAAAGAAATACCGATAAAGAGTTTAAAGAAAACGGTGACCTTGAGACGGTTTTCATCGATACAGGTGAAAACGGTATCTTCGCGAGAGGGGAGTTCGAAACAATAACTTCCGTAGGTCAGATGGAGTTTATCACTCCCGAGGAGATAGCTGAAGCAGCAATCGACGAAATTCGCGGCTCTAATTCCGGTCACGATATCGTAGGAGCGCTCGATGCATCTGTAATGGAACCTACATACCGCGCTGGATTTATGCAGTCTTATGCAGTCGAAAAGATAGATGAACTGGAAAAACAGCATAATACAAGCTCTGTAGCATTTGAAATGCTTGGTCCTCCGCGTCTTACAAAACTCCTTTTTGAGGCACAAATAATTCGACTTATATATAATAATTTCAATAATTATATTAATTCCGACCCTGATTCACGTTCTCAGACAATTACAGATTTTCTCAAAAACGACCCGAAATTAAGGAATGAGATTATATCTGTTGGTCTGCCAATTCTTATGAACGACGGTAAGACTATTCTTAGAGGACCTCACGTACTTATTCCTTCTTCAGCTGAAGGAGATGAAATAGACGTGACACCTCAACAGATCGAAAAATGGGCGCAAAACGGATGGGTTGACCTGCGCAAAGAGAACTGGGATAAATGGGAAAGCAGATTCAAGGAGATTATGAAGCAGGCTAAAGCAGATGAAGATAAACTGCACAGCTCGCGGTTCATATATAATTACGATTATTGGAATAACTTCGAAGATATAAACATTGGTAAGGTCGTTGGTTGGTTATTTATTTATGAGGAAGATGGTCTGAGATATAAAAGATAAGTTTTAAAGACAACTGGTTTTTAAATTAAATTAATTCAAATTGCCGGCAAACATTCTTTCTATCCT
>CALGOI010000379.1 GCA_937959065.1 uncultured Ignavibacteriota bacterium
ACCCGCCGCTTCCGGGGGGAGGTGGAACGCTCGAACCGGCGGAGCTGGAACCGGTCCATGGAAAACAGGGATGTCTCCCCGCCGGAAAACATCCCGGACAACAGGACCAGCCCGACACAGCCCGAAACCAGGGCCAGGGTATCGTTCAACACGTTGTGGGAGCCCTCCACGTCTATCATTAGGCCAGCCAACGGGATTCGGCAAGCCCTCCCGGCCGGGTGCAGGTCCGGCTTGTTGGCTGCCTGCCCCCTTTGCTATCGTATTCGGTCTGTTTTCGAGGGCCCCCTGTGGACATCTTCCCCCGGGCCCCAGGGTTTTCCGCTAATCAGGAGATGACGGCGAATGCTCGAGGCGATGCGACGCAACACGAGGATCGTGCTGTGGATTACGATTATCTTCTTCGTGTTGTTGATCTTGACGCATTGAAAGCAATTTCGACCACTACCGTTAGTAATGGAGACATTATGATCGTTGGGCCAAATGGTTATACATACAGGCAGGCCGCCATTGAGGGTGGGGTGAAGCCCAATGATAAATCTGATGAGGACTCCGGCCGGTGGATAGAGGATCCATCGGTTATTAAACCTACCTGTTATATTGTTGGGGACAGCTACGATTTTGGCTCAAACAATGCCACGGAGATCACCGATATAGTTTCCGTAGAGGCTATCGGACTCAAGCTTATAGACCAAGCCACGCCCGGATGGTATGACCGGAAATGCGTTAGGGACCGGCTGAAGGGTCTTGTTTATAGCAAGATGCAGGTTTCTGTTCCTGCTGATGTTGATGATCCGGTTAAATGGGACTTGTTGACTGATGCGGAAAAAGACATTGCAGCACATTGGTTCTTAGTGGGTAAGCATGACTTTCAGGATGAGGTTTTTGATGATACCCAGAACAACCGAAGGTATTGGAAGTTGCGGGCACTTAATTACCGTGATTGGACACAAAGCGGGCGGAATGAGAGAATGAAGATGATGGAGTCTATTGTTTTCTGCGGTATTCAGGATGTGGCAGATGCCTTTAAGATCATAGAGGAGCTTGACCAAATATCTACCGAGGAAGAGTTTAAATTTGACGTTGCCCTTACTTCAGCCACTATCCCGGCCAAGTTAACAGAGCGGGTTAATGTTAAGGGCATAAGGAATCTGTACAAAGATGGCATTGAATCTAAGGCTTCTGATGGGCAGTATTCGCTCAGGGACTTTATAAACTCTACATCAGGAACTATTTACGAGAATGACGGCTTTAGGAGTTACACTTATGCTACAAGGGGTGGTTACACTATCGACTCTCTTGCTGATGAATTATTAACTGTTATAGACGGAACTTGGTAGGATGAATGTAATTGAGGACAAGGAGATAGGATTTAATGTGGTATCTATTCTTGGGAAAACCAATGACGGATCAGAGACAGGTGGTTTCCAGGTGATAGAAACACAGAATAGCACTACACTATATTCATTGATAAGGGGCATTATTAATGATGCTCCGCAAGGCGGGTGGTCCAGTATTGACCAGATGAAAACTGCCGGAAACATCACGAAAAAGATCGATGATTATGGTTCTGCTGATAGCCCGGATTTTGTTGAGTTCAATGAGGACGAAGTTAAGATGATTAAACACCGAATGTCTCCGGAATCTGCCAAATGGAAGATAAACTCTCCCGAACTACGGGATGCCCTTATTTATCTAAGTGAATTAAAATGATTTCTGAAACGCAACACATGATAAAAGAATCCGTCTTGGGACTGTTAGACGTTGCGGCAGGGCTATACGCAGTATTGCTTACCATTGCCCATGAAAGCATTGAGATGATACAGGCAGAGCCTTGGTTGAAGTTATTGGTGTGGTTGTTGGTTATAGGCTACCTGTTGTTTCGTTGCATATATTGGTATTGGAAGGCCAAGGGCAAAAAGAACCAGGTTAAGCACTATGAAGAGCGAAACAACCATACAGACAAAATATAAGGCTTACCGGGCTTTGGCCAAGGATGGAGATCTCATCCTTTGGAGAAAGAACAACTCCATCATGGCCAGTCTTATTAGGTTCTTCGACAATCATTACATTGATGATTCAGGCAAAAAAGTAAAGGATCCGGCAAAGTGGAACCACATTAGTGTGGTGTATTGGGGCAGGGCAAAAAGGTTGCTTAATTCTGACGCTTGGTCAAACGGAGTGGCTTCTGTTCCTTGCTCTCACCGGGTAAGGTATTATGATGACTTTATGGTGCTTAGGCTTAATACCACAAAGCCTCAGTTCATTAACCAGGCAATTGACAAGGTGCTTCTTAATGATTGGGTAGCGGATGTTCCATACGACCACTTCACCTTGTTACGAATTGCAATATGGAAGAGGACAGGAATCGACTTCACTTTTCTTGGCGACCCGTATAGAAGGGCCATATGCTCAAGGCTGGCCCAGAAATTTTGTATGGCTTGCCGAATAGGATGTTACAATTTCATCGACAAAATCACTCCGCAGGATTTTGTTAGATTTGCAGATAAGGATGAGGTTGAAGTCCTTGAGATTGAGTAGTAACCAATACAGCAAAATATGATAAAGGATCATTGGAAGAAGGAGATAGCGCTCGAGTCGCATCTTCAGAAGGGGGTAAAGGGAAAAGACGTAGAACGAGTACAGGAGTGGCTTAACATCCATAGGGTTAACCATCCTCTATGGCACCAGGAGGTGGTTGTTGATGGAGACTTCGGGCCAATAACCGAGGCGGCCATCAAGGATTTCCAGTACTTATTCAGAATAGCACCAACCGGTATTGTTGATGAGATGACTTGGCTTAGGCTTGTTACGCCAATGAAGCAGGCTTTTCAGCACGGAATGGATATCTCTCTTGGCGTTAGAAGGCACTGTGTTGAGGTTGCTATGAAGCATGTTGAACAGCATCCCATCGAGTTGGGCAACAATGAGGGCCCTTGGGTAAGGTCTTACATGAACGGCAAGGATGGAGACCCATACTATTGGTGTATGGGAGCATACCAAACTTGGGTTGACCAGGCGTTCTCGTACAATAAGCTGAAGTTTACTGATCAGATGCCGATGACGTTTAGCTGCGATACACTTGGAAATCACGGGCTTAAAACAGGAAGGCTTATTAAGGCGGCTGATATTGTTAAAATGAAGGAGAAAGACCTGAAGAAGAAAATACAGCCGGGAGACGCTTTTCTTCGTGTTAAGGTAAAAGACAAGGACTGGACCCACACGGGAATGATATTGTCCGTGGAAGGTGATATTGCTGTTTGTGCAGAGGGCAATACAAATGACGAGGGTTCCCGTAATGGGTACGAGGCGTGTGTTCGCAGGCGTAACTTACGGAAAGGAGACCTTGATGTGTTCACTCTAAACGTATAGGAAATGGGACTGTTTGGGAAGAAGAAAGACAAGGACAAGGAGCCTGCCAAGGACAAGAAGCGGTTCAATGAGACCGGGTTTGGTCGTTTCCTGGTGAAGGCGGCCGGAAAGCTTCCTGACATTATTGGTGATGTTGCCACCATTATTGAGCGGCCGGTTACCGGGAGTATAGAGGTTCTTAGCGACATACTGAACGAGAAGAAGGCCGAGGCCGATGAATCAGGAGACAAGGAGAGGGTGTCGGTAATTACACAGCTACAGGTTGACCTTGAGAAGAACCGGCAGGATTTTGAGCGTGATATCTTCGAACTCGAGGTTCGGGACAGGGAGAGCGCCCGTGATATGTTCAAATCGGATAGCTGGCTTCAAAAGACCTTTGCGCTAACCTTCCTTGTGGCCTATATGCTGCTTACAACATACCTGATCTATATCATAGTTCAGACCAACGATGAGCACAAGGAACCGTTGCCGGATTACGTGATAGCGCTGATATCCACGATATTTGGTGCCTTAAGCACAAAGCTGAACACGATCGTTAGCTTTCTGTTTGGAAGCTCTATGGGCAGCAAACAGAAAAACACACTGATGTCGGGCAATAATTAAAATTTGGCTATATTTACACACTGAACTTTAACCTTAACACCAAAGCACAACACTCATGGCAAGAGCAGTAGAAGTTACCGAAGTATCTCGAAACGGGAACACACCTTTAACACCTTTGACCAAGTATATAGGTGTTAAGAGTATTATCAATATTGTGGAAGATGGCACCGGTTCCATCGTTGTCACTGAAGGTAAGGCCCACAATGTAGAGCGTGTAGTTGAGGAAGACCCCGCCACCTTACAGGCGGCCATTG
Source organism: uncultured Ignavibacteriota bacterium (assembly GCA_937959065.1). Lineage (GTDB taxonomy): Bacteria > Bacteroidota > Ignavibacteria > Tepidaquicellales > Tepidaquicellaceae > JAEYVS01. The sequence goes on from CALGOI010000379.1 coordinate 4,227, forward strand.
ATGGGGCGGAAACTGCCGGGGTTAATCAGGTTAACTACGATGTACTTAACATTGTTGGTTACCAGGAGGATAACTTCGAGACTCGCCCACAGACATTCCTTATCGATCGTATTAACGAGTTCCGTGAGGACCCAACGGACAACACTCGCACTCGCATCCTCTATAACGAGGAGCACCGACAGGAGATGGTTGTGTATGTGGTTGATGAAACTGTTGCAAACGTATTGGCGGACGTAAACGCCTAAAAGCCCCACCTTTCCTTCAATCGATCCAATCGATTCCTTGCTGACAAAGGCCCTGGACTACTTCGGGGCTTTTGTGTTAATAACATTGTTGATTAAATACAAAGTGTTATCAAAATAATATATTTTTTGTTGCGTATTATTGTACTCGTAATTTATTCACAGCATGAGTGGGATAAGTGAGGAGAAGGAAACACAGTCATTAGAGCAATTAGATAAAAGGAAGGTTTACTGCTATATCCCGGTTGACGAGGACGATCCTGATAAGGGCGGGAAATGGATGACAGTGATACATCCACGGCAGTTTGCGATGATGGCCAATAGAAACCCTTCTCAGATAAGCGTGTATGTGAACACGGTTGACAGGTATGGGAATAGAAGGCTTAATGTAGTTTATCCCTTTCAGCATGGGGAATACCTTGGGAGCTACTACATTATAATGGACCAAAAGGCTGAAGCCTATCTAAGGAAACGAAAGAAGTTGGATCGAAAAAAGGAACGAAGAAGGAAATGACCGATTTAAGCAAGGTGTTTAAGAAGGAGCAGGTGGAGTTGTATAATCAATATCCTGATCTGTTCACCCATGATGAGTTTGTTAAGGCATGGAAAGGCTATTTGGACATGCGCAAGCTAATTAAGAAACCCGCTACGCTAAGGGCTGAAGAACTTGGTATAGGGCAGGTTATCCGGCTGTCAAAAGGAGATGTTGGCACAGCGGTGAAAATAGTTGACCAATCCACGTTCAAATCATGGCAGGGGCTATTTCCCTTACGAGAGGATTTGAATGATGAACCGGCCGGACAAAGAACAACACTTAAGATTGGTGACTAAGGTGGTTGACGATAGCGTATTCATAAACATCACCCCTACCGCTTACGATGTAGAGGACGTGGTGTTAGGTGCTTGCATAATATCTAAGAACGTACTGATAAGTTATGCTGACTTACTTAGGGATGAGCTATTTCACAAGCCGGAGAACAAGATAATATTTGGATGCCTCAAAGAATTGTATGATGCCGGAGACAAGGTTGACATGGTAACAGTGTACAACCAGGTTCGCAGCAGGGGCAATATAGATGATATCGGAGGGCCGGGCGCTATTAGTGAGTTGACAGCAAGGATCAGTGGCGGGGAGAATACCGAGAGGCACATTCGGATATTACAACAATACGCCATGCGTAGAATGATCATTGACATGGCCGTGGATGCTGCTCAGTGTAATTATGACGACACAAAGGACGTATTTGACTCTATAGAGGAGATAGAGAAGTCATTGGTAGAGATACACGAGATAATCGATTCAGGACGCTCTCAGAGCATGGCAGAGGTGGTTGACGATGTATTGAAACAGGTAAACACTGCCAAAGAGCATAAGGACAAGAATATGATGATCGGTCTTCCTACTCCGTACAAGCGGTTCAATAACGAAACGGGTGGCCTTCAGAAGACCGATATGATCGTTATTGCCGGACGGCCGGGAATGGGAAAGACGACATTTGCAATTAACATAGCGGACTACATATCAAATCTGATGAACGACTCCCGTCCGGGTGTGTTCTTTTCATTGGAGATGAGTGCCGCTCAATTGGTTCAAAAGCTATTAAGCAAGCAGTCCAGGGTGTCAACCTCATCAATGCGCAAAGGGAGTATTAGCGATGGCCAAATAAACGATTTGTATTCGGCCGGGATGAAACTAAAGAAGGTGGGTAAAATGATAATTGATGACACCGCTGCTATTACCCCATTCCAGTTAAAAAGCAAGATCAGAAAGTTAAAGGCCAAGTACAACATTGAGTGGGCTGCTATCGATTACCTGCAACTGATGAGGTCTCCATCCAAGAAGAACAGGGAGCAGGAGATAGGCCATATTAGTGGATCGATCAAGGAGATAGCCAAGGAGTGCGGAATACCGATCATCGCCATATCTCAACTTAGCAGGGCAGTAGAGCAAAGAGGAGGAGATAAGACACCTCAATTATCCGACCTGCGTGAGTCGGGCTCTATTGAGCAGGATGCCGATATGGTTATACTGCTGTACCGGCCAGAGTATTACGGGCTAACCGAGGACGCTGAAGGGAATAGTACAACCGGTAAGTTGAGGGCTGATATAGCAAAGCACAGGCATGGGGGAACATTTGATTACTGGATGAAGTGTGCTCTTGAGTACAGTTTAATTGAGAATTTGGAAGAGACGGGATATAGCGCAACTCCGCTTCCCCCTAATAGGGACTGGATGGATGAGTTAGATGACTAAGCAATGGCCAGAGGAAGATACTACCAGGCGAAAGCTAAAGGAAAAGTTATTAAGAGACAGAGCCTTCGCAGTCTTGTGGTTTGCGGTGGGTGTAATACTCGTATTCATCACAATGCTTTTACTTGGTATGACGAGATGACGGGGAAATTCTATCACTTTAAGGACGCATGTTTAACTGAAGAGCAAATAAAACGAAAGCAATTATGATACAGTTTCAGCAAGAGGGGGACACATGGTATGAGGAGGACGGTACCTCTGTTCCTCTTAACCGGGTTACGGACTTCGAAAAGTTCTGCGAAAAGAAGGCGGGGGTGGTTTTTAAAAGGGGATTGGCCTTACATGAAAAGATGCAAGACTTCAAGGCTTACCTTGCTGATCTTTGCGATAAGGCATATCACAAGTTTCGGGAGGAGAACAAGTCTGATGACGATGACTCTCCAACCAAGACATTCACCTGGCATAACTTCAACCGGAGCATTAAGATACAGATGGAGATCAAGAACCGGTATGTTTTTGATGACAATAAGGTATCATTGTGTCAGGAGAAATTCAACGACTTCATTGATTCAATAGAAGGTAATGAGGAGGTAGAAATGCTAAAGGGCATCATTCATGATGCCTTTCAAAAGCGCAATGGCAAGTTTGACGCAACCCGGCTGGATAGTTTGTTCCGGCATAAGGATAAGATAGAGAACAAGAACTTCCATGAAGCGCTTGAACTCTTAAAGGATGCCCGTCATCACCTGCCACAAAATACCTACTACAGGATATTTAGAAAAGTTCCGGTGTATGAGGGTGACGTTCCGGTTGACAACAAGTATGAGTACGAGTTGATCGACCTTCAATTTAGTAGTGTTAACATTTTAAAATCACAAGAAAATGGCGAGAGGATCGAACAGTAACAACAGCAATAAGATCTACCTGAGTATATGGGGAGGGAAGATCGTTGAGAAACTAAAGGATGGCGACCCTAACGGGAAGACCTTTGTTAATCCAAAGGACAACACCAAAAGCACTTTTGGAATCATTGATGACTATGTGATAGGCATTATTGCCAACATCTACATTGAGCAGAATGATTACAATGGACAGAGGTGGAGCACTTGGAATGTGGAGATGTATGACAAGGATGAGCTCGAAGTGCTTGTGCTTAGAATGCCTTTCCGATCATCGTATGCTGAGCAATTTTTGAGAAGGGTGGAGAGCATTGACTTCACTAAGCCGGTAAAGCTTGCGCCTTATTTCTTTAAGGGCGAGAAGGACGACAAATGGATATCTGTTCTTCATGTTATGCAGGGAGGTGAGGGTGATCATGGCTGGCAGAAGATCGAATCTAATTACACCAGGGAAGCCCCTAATGGACTACCTGAGCTTGAGCCAAAGGAAGTGAATGGAGAAACGGTGTGGGATTCTGGAAAGCGGATAAAGTACTGGATGGAGATGGTGGCCGGTAAGATATTGCCGAAGCTACCAGGCGGTGCCCTTGGTCAGAAGGTTAAGCTTGATGTGGATGATCGGCCTGTAAGGATAGATTATGTTGAGCTTATGGGTTCGAAGCCACAGAAACAGGAACGAGTGGCGGATAGCATTGAAGCTAACGAGAGTGTTCAGGAATCCATGGATGCCCAGAATGTTTCTTCGGCTGCCGCTGAGGTTTCGGACAAGGAGGAGCCTATATGGAAACCATCTGACCAGGAAGATGACGACCTGCCGTTCTAATGGGATGGTCTGTTGACGATCTAAGGGCAAAGGGTATTGACCCTATGACCGGGAAGCGGACCGAAAAGAAATCCGGGCCTCATGATCATAACTACAATGATTTGGGGAAAGTAGGGAGTGGTGATGAGGTAAACGCAAATTCCTCACACATATTCATTCCCTACGAGGTCCGGAGCAAGAAGAACAGCAGGCCAATAGTGTTTATGAAAGGAAAGAATGGAGAATTGCTATACGATAAGAATGGGAACCCAAGGGTTAAGTCGATACGCAGTAAGGCCGTGGAGGAATACATCCGGGCGACTAAGGCTTATTATGTGCATCAGGCAAAGATCTTTCACAAGATGTGTGAGGGCCGGGGATTTCCTCTTCGAGTTGAGTTCGTGTTCATCCGATCAACAAAGGCAAAGTTTGATTATAACAATATAGGGCAATTAGTACAGGATATGATGGTAACACACGGGTGGATAGATGATGATGATGCAGACCACATCATTCCTGTGTATGTGCCATATAGAGTTGACCGGAGCAATCCGGGTGTTTTAATCCGGGTGTTATGAAAAAAGAGGATTTACGAATAGGGAATTTTGTGAATGTCTTTGATGATGTTGGGCTGTCCCCATCTTTGGTGGTTGCTCCGCTAACGGATATGTCAGCATCTTGGTATGAGCCAATTATTCTGACTGAAAATTGGTTGTGCTGGATGGGGTTCGAATTAATGGACAAGCTTTATTGGGAGGACGAGTATCGGTGGATGTACCGGCTATCATATAACAACGAAAGTGGTGGGTACGCATCTGAAATAGACTTTGCGCTGGACAAAGACGGCACATACTGCACATATCTACATGAGGGGGAGTGCCTAAAGCATGTTAAGTATGTTCACCAAATGCAGAACCTTTTTCATTCCCTGACCGGATGTGAGATCAAAGTGACCATAAATGTATAAAGGAAGAGAGAATCTATACACCAAGGACTCTATCCGGACACACTCGGGTAAGTACGTGAATGTGTTCGACCCTGATCCACGGACAATAGTAATGGAGGACATTGCGCACTCTTTGTCAAATCAGTGCAGGTTTGGTGGGCATCTGCCAAGGTTTTACTCTGTTGCACAACACTGCATTAACTGTGTTCAGCATGTTCCTGATGAATTAAGGCTTCAGGTATTGCTACACGATGCTTCAGAGGCTTACTTAATGGATATTCCAAAACCAATTAAAGAGGGGCTTCCTGAATACAAAAGGATAGAGAACCAGTTAATGATCGTGATAGCGAATAAGTTTGGTTTCGAATACCCTATGTCGGATAAAGTGAAGTCGGTTGACAAGGTGATGTGCGAGGTTGAGTGGAACGAGATAATGCTTGGCCGGGCTACATCAAAAATGACGGAGTATATGCCAAGGTCTATGGCGAGGGACAGGTTCCTTTTGTTGTACAAGCAATTGAAAAGAAATGGGTGACACGAGTAAAATACAATGGACGGAGGCCACATGGAATCCGTGGCATGGGTGCCAAAAGGTTTCTCCTGGGTGTAAGTACTGTTATATGTACCGAGACAAAGACAGGTATGGACAAGACCCTACTGCTGTTTTGAGAAGCAAATCAAACTTCAATGCGCCCTTAAAATGGGATGAAGGCAAGTTAATATTCACCTGTTCATGGTCTGATTTCTTTATAGAAGACGCTGATGAGTGGAGAGACGAGGCGTGGGACATAATAAGGAAAACACCACAGCACACCTATCAGATACTAACCAAACGGCCGGAGCGCATATTACAATGCCTTCCCTATGATTGGGGTATTGGGTATGAGAATGTTTGGATTGGCGTTTCTGTTGAGGACCAGGCACGGGCAAACGAGCGGATACCTGTGTTGCAAAACATTCCGGCACGTATTCGGTTCCTTAGCTGTGAGCCATTGTTGGGAGAGATAAATCTTGGTGATACCGAAGGAATACACTGGATGATTATCGGAGGGGAGTCGGGAAATGAAACCGGCAAGTATAGGTATCGTGAATGCTGGCCAGTGTGGATGTTAAAACTAATTACGCTTGGTCGACTTAGGGGCATTCCTGTTTTTCTTAAACAAGTTGGAACATCGACTGCTAAAAAATGGGAGCTAAAGGATAGGTTTGGCGGAAATATTGATGAACTGCCGGAGCCCTTCCAAGTAAGGCAAATGCCGTGGGCGTATAAAAATGACTGAGGAAGAATACAATACAATAGGCTATGGCAACGTTCTATATTGTGACAAGGAGGGTGTAGCGAGGTTTGTTGTTGAGGTTGTTAAGAAAGAGAAGGGAAACGATGACTCGCCAACCACAATGTTATACACCCGTGATCCGTTTAAGGTTGGCCGATATGGGTTAAATAACGAGTGGCGGGATATTGGACCGGAGGAGATTGAAAAGTGGAAGGTGTTCACATCGATACAGGAAGTAAGGAGCCACGAACTGAGGGCAAGAATGTTGATCTACGAAGTGGAGAGATTGAAGTTCATACTATCACAAGTGGCACCGGATATGTTTAGTCAAACACCAGCAAGTAATTTTATACCACTATGAAGAAAGAAGAGCAATTTGAAAAAGACCTGCCAATGTGCTGTCACTTCATGTCAGACGGCTCATTATGGCTCATCCTAATGGAGTTGTGTGAAAACCTGAAAACGGTTAAGAAGAACAACGATAGGCTTGGGATACCTGAGCTTGACATAATCAAGGCTACCGTACAAGCCAAGGCCATAGCGTTCAAGGCGCTAAAGGTTTCGAAACACGCAAAACTATATGCTCCGCCACAGGTGGATAACATATTGTCGATCCTCGATGATGACGAGATTCGCCTTGCTGGAAACCTTGGCTTTAATCATGCTATGGAGAAGTTCATTGAGACCCATGATAATACACTAAAGAACTAATGGGAGAGCAGTTGGACATATTTTATAATACTACCAAGGAAACCGGCAAAGAGTTGAGCAAAAGGCGTTATAATGCTTTCTCACAAACTGCCAAGATATTAAGGTTCTTCAGGCAGAACCCGGAAGGATTGTTTACGCCACCGGAAGTAATGAAGATGATGGCCGATCCTGATTTGCAAGTGTTGAACTCTGTTAGGAGGGCCATGACGAATTTAACAAAGGCTGGCTGGCTTCAAAAGACCGAGGTAAAGCGGCCGGGCATTTATGGGGAGAATAACTATTGTTGGAAATTAAACACAGACAAATGAACATACCGATCAAACCATTAGGAGATAGGGTGGTTGTAAAAGTAGCGCCACCGGAAACCAAGAAAGGGGGGCTTTTGCTACCTAATTCCGCACAACAACAATCTTACCGTGGCACCATAGTAAGGATAGGGGATGGCGATGCTGTTAAATCCTGCGGAATAAAAGTGGGGGATGATGTGATGTATGGCAAATACTATGGAAGCGATGTGGTCCATGAAGGGGATGAGTATCGGGTTCTTCGTGTAACCGAGTGCTTCGCTGTGTTGGAGGGAAATGGAAAAGGCTAAGACGATATTCAGCGGCAATGTTAACTTGAATCGGGTTGATAATAGGGAGCCCTGGTTCTCGGTGTGTGATAATTGCGGATCGGTCATGGATAAGGTGTGTATGTGCCAGATAGAGATGGATTACGACAAAGACGATGAGGATTTGTGTGTACATGCTGTGGCTATTGCAATGCAATATGTAAGGAGCCGGGCAATGATAAGGGCCCTTGCTAAGGAGATAATGGAATATTCTAACAATAAAAATCAACAACAATGATCAAGGATTTACACTTTGGAGATGATGCCCGCAAAAAACTAAAAGCGGGAGTGGATAAATTAGCTAAAGCGGTTAGTGCTACATTGGGTCCTGGGGGCCGTAATGTTCAGATAAGCAAACCTTTCTCACATGCAGTAATAACCAAGGACGGGGTTTCTGTGGCTCGGGAGATATCGTTTGCTGATCCTATCGAGGACATGGGAGCTCAGGCTGTTAAGGATGTAGCTATCCGTGCCAATGACTTAGCGGGTGATGGTACTACTACGGCTACGGTGCTTGCCCAGGCAATATTTAATGATGGGCTGAGGTTTATGGCCAACGAGTGTAATCCGATCGAACTGAAGAAAGGCATAGACCGTGCAGTGAAAGATGTCGTGGACCGACTTAGCAAGATGGCTGTGGACGTGAAGGGTGATTTTGACCGGATTGCTGAGGTTGGAACAATATCAGCCAACGGGGACACAGAAATAGGGAGTTTAATTGCTTCAGCCATGAAGAAGATATCTGACAACGGTGTTATAACCATAGAGGATAGCGACACCTCAGAAACCACTATTGAGGTGGTTTCCGGGATGCAGATCGAAGCCGGATTCATCACACCGTACTTCATCAACAACCGTGAGAAGGTGAGGTGTGATCACAAGGATGCCCACATTATCTTGTATGATGATGAGTTGAGTCTTATCAAGGACGCTATGCAATTATTAGAGAGGCTTGTGGACACGAAGAAGCCTATTGTAATCATAGCTAAGGCCATAAATGGAGAGGCGCTTGGCACCATGGTGAAGAATACGGTAGAGGCATCGTATCCTTTTGTGGCTATTGAGGCACCTGGATATGGGGAGGAGCGCACACAAATACTTGAGGACATTGCATCATTGACTGGCGCTCAAGTTATCAGCAAGGAGTTTGGATCCTCCCTTAATGATGCGGATGACGAAATGATTGGAAAGGCAACCTCTATAGAGGTGGGCCGATTTACCACGGTGATCGTAAATAACGAAAACACGAAGGCAGTCAAACAACGTGTTAAATTATTGGAGAGCCAATTAAAAAGTTGCAAGACGCATGAAAAGCCACGGTTAAAGAATAGGATTGCCAGGTTAGACGGAGGTGTTGCAGTAATGCGAGTGGGGGCTGAGTCTCAAGTTGAGCTCAAGGAGAAGAAGGATCGGGTTGAGGACGCCTTAAACTCAACACGGGCAGCCGTAGAGGAGGGTATAGTTCCAGGTGGCGGTGTGGCCTTGCTGAGGGCTGCTTCAGGTCTAAAGCCAAAGGGAGCTAACTCTGATCAGAAATCAGGCTACAGCATTGTTCTTAGTGCTGTTAGAAAGCCCATGTCATGTATAGCTTCCAATGCCGGAAAAAACGGAGACATGATAGTTGGGGAAACAGAGAAGATGGAAGGCAACGTTGGATGGGATGCCCGTGCTGAAGAGTATTGTGACCTGATGAAGGCCGGGGTTATTGATCCTGTTAAGGTAACTCGGGTCGCTTTAGAAAAGGCTGCGTCTGTATCAAGCATGCTTTTAACGACAGAGTGTGTTATTTCATTTGACGAGGAGAAGCTGAAAGATGACATTGTTAAGCAAAGTCAGTTGTCTCGCTAACGGTTTTGATAAAATGCAGGCGGGATAATGAGCCAAAAAGCGGCAAATAAGACCATAGCACCCGCTTCATTTTATCTTGTGTTATGGCGCGTTTTTTATGGATTACATAGACAATATTGTCCTAAAATTAAAAAGACAGTACTCGAAAGACGAATTAGTCTCCTACCTCGCAAAAAAGCAAAGCGAATTGGAAACGGAAGTTGGGATGTTAAAATCTGAAAGAGACGAGTATCAGTATAAATATGAGAAGCTCTTAAAGGCTGATAATGCTGTAAAATCAAGAGCTGGTCAATTGAAGCTGTACCAAAATATGAAAGCAGAAATCAAAGATTTGCGGGAAAAGTGCAGAAAACTTGAATTAGACAACTCCAAGCTATTACAGAAGGTGGTTCGCTTAAATGCGCCATAACGGATGGGTACATGAAGCGTATGAGGTACGAATATGATTTATGTACCGTGTTATACATTGGCACGGTACGAAACAGATAAAACTTTATTAAATGAACGAAAGTAGCAATAACAGTTTTTTGTGGGATGGCAAAAATGACCCGATAGGGGCAACAGTACTAAGCTTGTTTGATGGCATAAGTTGCGGACAACAAGCATTAAAAGAACTTGGAATACCTGTAAAAGAATACTATGCAAGTGAGATTGACAAGTATGCAATTAAGGTAACGCAAGAGAACCACCCTAATACAATACAGCTCGGAAGCATCACAGAACTTGAAACAACTAAACTTCCTAAAATTGATTTGCTTATAGGCGGTAGCCCCTGCCAAAGTTTTAGTGTTGCTGGGGATGGAAGTGGTTTTAATGGTAAAAGTGGTTTGTTTTGGGAATATGTGAGAATATTAAAAGAAACAAAGCCTAAATACTTCTTGCTTGAAAACGTTAAAATGAAAAAGGGGCAATCATATAGGTGTTGGGACAGGATTTTACGCCTGATTTACACACACATCAGCAGAAACGACAAGTTCACTTAGGCTTGTCGTCCTTCTTTTTAGCTGAATCTTCATCAGCGTCTTTCAAGGAAGCCTTTAACACATCAGAGAACGATGCGTTAACCTTTACTTCTTCTTCCTGATCGGACTTTTTCTCTTTAGACATATTGCTAAGATACAAAATTGAAAATCGTAGTTTTACGTTAGTACATACAAACTTGCGTCAGCTTTCTTCGCTCTGAAATCTGGTAAATTTCAACTGACACGAAAAGCAAGCTGTGGCACCTCGTCATTACGGGCGTGGGGCTGCGCTTATTACTTCGTGTCAGGGCTTACCAGAGCCTCAGAGCGAGTAGAAGTTGTTGGCTCTGCGCTCGTCCGTTTATAAACCCACCATTAGGAGCCGGTGGTGCACAATAATCAAGCGTATGAAAAAGTGTAAATTACTTGCTTGGGCAATAACTGGCGTTGTTTTCACTTCTTGCTCAGTCGGAAGCCATGTAAGCAATGGGTCTCTTATTCAAAAGAGGAAGTACAACACCGGGTTCGCATCATTCAAATCACACACAGATCGTTCCGGTGAACTTAATCAAACCGCATCCATATCGGATGACTATTTTATTGATGCTGTTAGCGATGACAACTATGAGGTTGAGGTTCATGAGGTCATAGAATCTCCTTATTCAACTTACGTGGTGCCGGAGCAGAATCAGGAAGTTTCTCCTGAGCAGTCTTTCGAATTGCCCATTGCTTCAAAAACGGAAGACGGCATTACAACTACCCTGATTCCACAGGAAAGACTAATGGCAAAGGAAGATGGTGGCGGCTCAGGAGCAATGCGAACTATTGGGTGGGTGTTAATCGGTCTTGGATTATTGATACTGCTCTTTCTAAGCATACTAATTGGAGCGCTACTTGCTTTGCTTGGTCTTATTTTCGTGTTGGCCGGAGGCGTTGGTGGTAATCAAAAGAAAGAAGATACTGGTGTTTTGCAAGAAGTGGTGTATTTGAAGAACGGCAGTATTATTCGTGGCACCATCATGGAGCAGGTTCCGGGAGTTTCTCTAAAAATTCAAACGGCAGACGGCAGTGTGTTCGTGTATAGCATGGATGAGGTTGAGAAGATAACCAAGGAGCCAAAGAAATGATTTTAACCCTAAACTTTAATAAAAGCATCAGGACATTACAGTCAATCATGACCATACCTCATGACTTTTTGAAAATTTCTTGATGTTCTTCTTGATGCTATCAAGAAGTTTCATAACTTTACCGCAAAGAAAACGCCCTCACAAGTTTTGACGGACTCAACGAGGGCGGATTCTTTCAGAAGCCTTGAGTGGTAAACCCCTTCCGTTGTAAGGAAGATCGGGTCAATACCACAAAGGGCCTTCTGTTGGCTAAGTTAACAAAAAGCAACAACATGGAACAGTCAGTAAAGGTTATTAAACAAGAAATCGAAATCCATAAGGCAGAGATAAGGCGGCACAAGTCGGAAATAGAAAAGCTTGGGGCGGCACTTCAAATATTGGTTGGGAATGGTGGCTCCGCCACTCACTCTGCTGATAATGAAAAAAAAAAACCCCTACACTTTAACACCCTTACATTCGCACAGTTGATGCAACACATTTTTTCTGATGATGTAACAAAAACAGGAAGGCAGTTATACGATGAGTTTTTGCTTATCACAGGAAAAACAAATTATAAGTATCCAGCATTTTCTGCCCGGCTTTCTGAGAGGGCGGTCGTTAAGCTAATCAGCAGACATGAAGAAAGCGATCGGCCGATTCATCAAAGGTATATCTATGGCCTTAAGGAATGGTTTAATAATGACGGATTGAAAGAGGAATACAGAAAAAGAATAAAATTTGAATAATCGCCAATATGAGGCTTGTTCCTATTATAATTAATAAAAGGGGCCGAAGCCCCTTTAAAATACCCTCTAACGGGGTTTCGCTGAAATAGTGCTGTCTCTTGTAAAGGCTGGCCTCATCTAACCAAATCCGCAAGAGTAAACCCGTTAGAACCAAGAGGGGGAGTTCGCTCCCCCTTTTTCATGCACCAAAGATACGATAATCTTACTTCTGTATCAGATTCTCATACTTCAGCCGTCTGCCATCGCTTTGAAAGATTGCTTCTGCAAAGCGTTCTTCCTGAGTATCCTCTTTAGCGTTGTATCGGTAGTTGAACTCGTCCAAGTACCGAGATAGATGCTTGTCCGATACATGATGGTAGATTCCTATTATTCCCCGCTTCAATAATGAGAAGTAACCCTCAATAGTATTGGTATAGATCGAACCTCTCACGTATTCTTCTGCGGAATGATTCACTGAATGGTGTTGGTAGTAACCATTCAGGTTCTTATACATTCCGTTTTCATCAGTTATTACCACAGCCCCAGGCTTCACGTTCTTTAGCATTACCGGAACCACGTCCTTGGCTTTTCCGCTTTCCACAGCCTTAGATCGCACTTTACCCTCTCGCTGAACAAGGCCAACAACAGGTGTCTTACTATGCGCGCCTTGTTTGCCAATGCGCTTGCTCTTATGCTTATTGCTCTGTTTGCCGCCCACGTAAGTCTCGTCAATCTCAACTACTCCTTCCAATGATTGCGGAAGCTTCTCTTTTAGCATTTCCCTTACCCGGTGAAGAACAAACCATGCCGACTTCTGAGTAATACCGAGATCACGGGCTAACTGGCAGGAACTAATACCCTTCTTGTGGCTCGTAATTAGGTAGATGGCAATAAACCATTTACGAAGTGGTATTTTGGTGTTCTCGAATATGGTGCCCACTGTAACGCTGAACTTCTTGTGGCACTCCTTATTTGCGCATTTAAACCTCTTACCATTCTCAATCTTATAGACTTTCTTGCTCTTGCAGTATGGGCAGTTGGCCTTACCGTTAACCCAACGAAGTTTAGCGAGATAGTCCCGGCAGGTTTGCTCATCCTTAAATGTCTCTGTTAGTTGTATAATGTTCTCGAACTCCATTGTCTTTAGTTGTTGTCGGCTATCTTCTTTAATTGTATTCGGATATAATTACTAAGGCTCCGTTCGTCAGCATTGGCCAGCTTTTGCAACTTATCCTTTAGCTCCTTACTGACTCTTATTACTATCGTTTCTTCTTTCATGGTCACTTGTTATACATTGTATAACGATGTAATACATAAAAGGTTGCCTTAATTGTTGGGTTTTTCACGGGGCGTGTCCCAAATGATATATAATCACCGAAAAAGGAGTGGGAACAAGTTATTACCGATGCTTTAGGGGTAGAACCTTTTGAAATACCGAGTAATTTGGTTAGTGCTCAAAATAGAGTAAGACTGTACTGGACTAACTTTCCGCTAACATTGCCGAAAGATAGGGGTATTAGTTTGGGTGATATTATTGAAAAGGATTTTGTTTTTACAAGCAAGGCGCAAATCATACTTAGTACGATGTATAAAGAGAATGCTAAGAGTATGTTTAAGCGAAATAAAAAAGGCTTACTTGCTTGCTCTAAACAATGCTCTGAATGCAAGTTTATAAAACCAAAAAGCAACACAGTAAGAACTGGAGGTTTGAAAAGCTACCAACGCCACGAATGGGATTCAGTTTGCAAATTACACCTTCGCAAATTAACACCTTTGGAATGTGAAAGATTACAGACCTTACCTGATAATTATACGGCTTGCATAAGCAATACGAGACGATACCAAACAATAGGAAATGGTTGGACTGTAGAAGTTATTAAGCACATCTTTAATTGCCTGATAAGGCAAGCGAGGGGAGAAAAAACTGTTATTGCGGAATAACCGCAGTAACTTTGATTAAATGCACAGGTGTAGTGCTTGTGTATAACGGTTTGGCTAAAATGTAGTAGCCGACCAACGAGAATTTGAATTATTAACCTGATGCTGCAAAGGCTATTCATTTTAGCTTTTGTTGTAGCATCGTAAAGCGAACGGATTATGAACGAAAATGAAAGGATTGGAACATATTGTGAAAAATGTGGAGGGCCATTTTGTATTTGCGAAGAAACCGAAGAAATAAAAAGGCAGGCATTAATAGAAATGAAAGATGATTTTAAAAGACAAGCAAATATTTGGAGGGGCAAAGCGGAAGAAGTGAAAGAATCAAGCAGACATAGATACTACCAGGGCAAAGCAATGGCTTATAAATACACCTACAATGCTTGCATGGAATTATTGTACGGAAAAGATTGGAGAAAAACGCAGGAGGGGTAGTGAGCGTATGTGCTACAACGATTGTATCAAAACACCCACACTGAAAATCAGAAAGTTATGAATGAATACACAAATCAATTCAGGCGATTTCTTTTGGGTAAAAGGTTGGCGCAATCGACAATGAACAGTTACCTAAGCCACTTAGATCACTACTTGCGTTGGTGTTATTCAGAGGGTGTGCCACCGGAAGATATGCCAACAGAGGCGTTGCTGGAATGGATGAGCCGACCCGGCTCACCAAGCACGGTAAGCCAACGAAGAACAACACTCGTTCACTTGTATGAATCGGTGCTTGGCCAAGGCTTTAAGACTCTGCCGTTGCCCTACCCGAAAAAGAATGTTAGATTGCCCCACCACTTAACACCTCAACAGGTGGCGCGAATCATTCAGTCAGTAACAAACACCAAGCAACGCCTGGTCTTGCAAATAATGTACGCTCTTGCGCTCCGGGTAGAGGAAGCGGTAAGAATAAAGAGGGAGGATATTTACGAAAACTACGACACCGAAACGGGAGAGATGTACTATGAACTTAGGGTTGTTGGGAAAGGAAACAAGGAAAGGCGTATTCCAATTCCTGACCAAACGGTTGCAGCCATGTTTTCGCACATCAAATCCAAGCACACAGAAAGCGGCTATTTGTTCAAAGGTCAGTTCAAAGGACATTACAGTTACGGAAGCATCCGAAATGTATTCAACCGGGCGAAGGAGAAAGCGGAAGTAACTACGCCCGGAAGCACTCACCTACTCCGAAAGAGCAGAATAACCCACCTTGTAAATGCCCAATTGAACGACAGGACTATTATGCTAATGGTAGGCTGGAAGAACCAAAAGACCATAGAACACTACCACCGTGCTAACACCTCATCAATGAGAAAAGCAGTATCAATGGTTGACGAATCACTATTGCTAATTGAGAAGACACACCATAAACTTATAGCATGATAATAGGTATATCAGGAAAGATTGGCTCTGGCAAGGACACCGTGGCCGGTATCATACAAGAACTAACCAATGACCGGTGGGAAGCAAAGAAGTATGCCGACAAGCTGAAGCAGGTGTGCCACATTGTTTGCGGAGGAGACATAAGAGATCAGTTTTCCCGGGAGGGCAAGGCCATTTACATATCCTCGTTTGGAATGACCATAGGCGAGATACAGCAGTTAGTGGGCACCAATGCCATGCGTGACAACTTTGACGAAAACGTGTGGGTTAAAGCATTGATGAATGATTATGTGCCAAGCAAGGGGGGAAATGTTCCCAACTGGATAATAACTGATGTGCGCTTTCCTAATGAAGCGGCCGTCATAAGGAAAAATGGCGGATACCTATTAAGGCTGGAAGGAGACCCTGTTGACGTTAGAAAGAACTCTGACAGGGACCTAAGTCATCCTTCTGAAACATCTCTTGATGATTACCGGTATTGGGACGGAATAATATACAATACCGGTAGCATGGACGATCTAAAGAGGTATGTCGAAAACTTTCTTGTTGATGTCGAGAATCGCTACGACATGAAGTTCAATTGGTTATAGCCTGGCTGTATCTCTTGTGGCAAGGCCCTCGTCATATATTGGCGGGGGTTTTTCGTAAATTGCCGTCTTAAAACACCGAAAATGGATATGAAGATCCCGAAGGTTACATTGAACTCAGTGTTGAAGATGGTTGTAACACTACTTGTCACCCTTTCAGCGTTGGCCACGTCTTATATTGCACTGATAGAACCAAGAATAGTGGTGCTGATAGATGAGCGTATTGACTCTCAAAAGGCCCACAATGTTGCAAATGGCAACATGAAACTAAGCGAGAAACTATCTACGCTACTGAATGTGGAGCCCGACTTGGTGGCCAATGAGGTATCACAGATGTACTTCTGGTACAAACAGCGAGTTGTGATGGACGGGAAGCTGAACGATTTTGTCAACTTCTGGGATGAATGGGAATATGTTGGCGTATTAAAGAACAAGATAACCGGTAAGTTCAGGTACTTTCCTGGAGTGGGGTATGAGAACCATTACCGGGTGTACATGTACAATGATGGATGGGCGTACTATCCTGAAGGAAACGATGACATTTACCAGTGGGTGTATCCCTGACAAATATGAAAATACCAGACCATCATAGGGCGCATGTTGAAGAACTTAAGCGTATTATGATAGAGGATGATCAATACAGGGATGTTCCTTACGCAGAACTTTTTCTTCTGGTAAGTTTCTTTGGGGTGTGGCCGGAATACCGGGCAAAGAAAAGGGCCTCGTGGATAGTGGTGCCTTACGGAATATACCTTAACTAATGCTGAAGGGTCGGCCGTGTGAAGCTCCGGGATGTTCAAACCCAAGATGGGGAGGAGGTTATTGTGCCCATCATCAAATGCTTAGGGAAGACAAAGCTCTGCCCACAGGGCTATCAGTGGGAAAACGTCAAATGCGTTCGTTTAAGGGCTTAAGGCCCAAGAAAAGGCTAAATCCCATGTCATCTAAGCAGAAAGCCCAGGTGAAGGAGAAAAAGGCGGTGTATGAGCTTATGAAGTCAATTCGTAAAATGGTGTGTACAGGATGCGGGAGGATTAGCGATCCGGAATTACTTCAGCATAGCCACATAATACCCGTGTCTCGCTGGAAAGAGGGAGAGATAATTATAGAGAACATAACGTATCATTGTAGTGATCTGGCCAACGGCTGCCACTCAAGGTGGGAAACACACAATCCAAACCACACCAAGGGGATGCTTGATTACGACAAGAACATGAAATACATATCAAGTGTGGATGTTGAATACTACCACTTGTTGATAAGTAAGCTTCCTTCTAATGAAACATTATAGAGGGTTTGTGCGTAATTTGTAGTGTTGTTACTCCGGTCCTTCATGGGCAATGTCACAACAAATAGAACCGGGGCGTGTGTTGCAACAACCCCGGTTCTTCCTTTACACCCACGGGGCTTTGTTTCGAATAACGTTTTTCTTGTATTTACGGGATAAGGACCTGGCAATCCTCTTATACTGATCGGGAGTGGCTGGCCGCCTGTGTAGTTCCTGAGCTTCCCGGTGCAGGTCAACTATATGCTTGTCTGATTTATCATGGTAATCGTAATAGAGGATTCCCGCATATTCTGGAACTTCTTCAGGATTAACCATCTCATAAGGCATTACATAGTAGAACTTGGATGGAACGTTGCCGTCCAAGTAGTGCCTTTCTGTGCCATCCATGACTACCGTGGTGCCGGTGCCGGATAAGTGAAGGTGCTTTTCTTTTTCGAAGTCCTTTTGAAAGTCGGCTACCGTGAGCTTTACTTCGAACTCATATATCATCTCAACTGATGAAAGTGAGATGAGGTCTGATTCCCAATTGAACAGGTAAACATTAGGACAGGCTACCTTGTGTTTTTTGCCTGAGAGGTAGTTGTAAGTCCCACGTATTACATCCGCTTCAGTAATCTTCCCTTGCGCCATATTCGGCTAAAGATACGAATTAGGGTGTGTTGTTGTTGTTGGGCAGGGCAACTAAGTGCCAAAGACGTATGCCGGGGACGCAGAGAATGATTTGAAGTGCACAATATAGTGAAGCGGCAATTTGCATGTGGCCCAGCATTTGGTCTTTACAATTATTAAAGAACCAAATGTTGAGAATAACAAGTGCGGTAGTGGCCGCTAATATTCCGAACACACCCCATAGGCCCGCCCATCGAAATCTCTTTTCGTATGTCACTTTAGGTTCGTCATCGTAGTGTTTTTCGAACACCATCATTTGATACGGATTTACTATTTGACATCCTGTGTGGTGCCTTACATAATTACTCTTGTTCATATATAGTTTGGTTTTCCGTTAGTGCTCAATATTTCAAATTCCACTACCCAAACCCATGGGTTGGACTTCCATGATTCTGCTCCGTTTATCTCGATCCAAAGGGTTTTGAATGACTCCGTTGGCTCCGAAGTTGCTCCTCCGGTTATGTAATTTCGATATAGTGAGTACGAGTCTGTGTTGGCTATATAAGCACCAGCTGGCTCTATTCCCTCTTCTATACAATCCCTTGGGGATATGCTTTGCGCCTTTTCAATTAGAACCTTCTTTATCCTAAGCCATATTCTGGCGACCGGCTTTGGCATGTGTATGGATGGTTTCCATCCTGTTTTTGTACTGAAGCTGGGATCAGGGCCGTAATCAGCCTTGTAAGCCACCTCGTAATTGTTTGGGGTGTCTGCAAATGCCCTGTAAAACGATTCCCGAACCCAAAGAAAGTCTCCGGGATTTCCGTATGGGCACTTATGGAAATCAACAAGAGTGTCTTTTCTATGATACATTACACCAAACTGTTTTTCCTCGTCCACTTTCTCTCCGGTAGTAACAGCGATGTGCTTGCCTTCCTTGGGCTGAGGTTTGATGGTTCTTCTGGTCTGTGTTTTCCTGCCGTCAAGTATGGCCCTAACCATACTTGTGGAGAATAGGATTGGTTTCTCTTTTGTCATCATGTAAGCTTTATGTATCCTGATTTAATGGCTTTGAGCACCAATAGGGTGTCGTTGTTCTCATTGAAAATGGCCCTGAGTTTTTCCCGGTAATTGAGAACGGTTTGGTAAGAGCAGTTATTCCACTCTGCGGCTATGTTCTTGATCGATTCTCCCTTGGCCAACATCATTAGCATTTCTTTAGTTAGGCCGTTGAAGTCAGGGTGGTCGCTCGGGTCAAGTTCCTTTACTTCAATTTCTATCATATCGGTTTATTTGAAAGTAAAACATCTCTGTTAATCCCATAGATGCGTGAATCCATGGGTTGTAATATATCTATCCACTTGGTTCGAACGATGAGGTTGCCATTCTCATCATGGGTGTATTTGCTCATGGTGTCATGTACCACCCACCAGCCGTTTGCCGGGGGCATGTGCGGAGAATAAACGTGTATGGTATCGCCATAATTAAAGGGACCTCCCCATCTTGTGAGGAGATCTCTTGACAGTGCGCACCACCGAAGGCTTCCTTGCTGTAAAGCCACGGTATCGATATACCCACCGTCTGCTGTGTTTAGTGGAGTACTGTCGCACTGCGCTATGGTTGGGTTGTATTTAGTGAGGGTAACATGATGTAGTTCCTGGTGGTAGTGGTGTATTACCGTGTCGTGAACTACAACGCAGGTGTCTTTTTTGGCCAGTAATGCGCTGAGGTTTTGGTTCTGCTCACACTGGTGGGTTGCTCCGCATAGCAGGAATATGATTAGACCTATAAGGACGAAGCGGTATGTCTTTTGGGATGAGGTCATTGTTCTGCTTTGGTTATTGTTTCGGGATCAACCTCTTGGTATTTCATTTCTTGGAAATTACTTTTATTGTTACCCTTCCCCCTCCGAAAAGAGGCATTGTGTCTCCGTGTTTGGCTCTAATAGCGTGTTTATTGTGGTTAATACTACACCATTGGCCAATCTCATTTACCCATCCCACATAGGCATCTGGTCTTTTGTTGGTCAGCCGCATCTTCCTTGCTGTAACATGATCTCCAGTAGGAGCCAAGACATATCCGGGAGGGGCTTCAGGGGTCATGTTAGTCGTGTTGGTTAATAATCATTAAGTTGATTTCGTTTATTCGTGCCTCAATATTCTTTTCGATCACAGCGCACCTCATTAGCTGCCCGGGCCGAACATCTTTTTTAATGCCCCGAACACGCTCCAGGCGCTTTGTAAGGCACTCTTTCCTATGGATGAGGTATTCGCTCACTCCTTGCCCCGTATATAGCCCTTATCTTCTCCTGTATCACGGGCAGCTATCATCTTTTCACGTAGCCTGATCTCCTTGTCGAGCAGGCAGCAGGGCCCCACGCCCCGGAAACAATCCTCGGCATAGTGTTCTTTGCCACACCTCCTGCACTTTATCTTAACTTTATACGTCATTTTTCTTACGTGTTCAACAACGATTTTCACTAAACGTACTATACACCACGGCCACCTCTTTTGAGAACGAAATAGCCCCAATTCCAAGCCGTGTGTTTCTTACGCTTTTAAGGGTGATGTCGGCACCATGCCTGCTCACCACAATGTATTGCTCAGTGCCCACACCACTAATCACTACATCATCGGCCTCAATGTGCCTTTCTTCCTGCTCTATCTTTCCATGAACAACAAGGTAAACGTTGGTGTCTGTGGATCCCCACAGCCTAAGCCACCAATTGCTTGATGGTTCCTGGTAATAGCACACTTCTACGGTGCCTATATTGATCTTGGCGGTGTTGCCTCTGGCCAGCGTGTGGCATTCTCCGGGAGTTAGGGGGTAGTCGTAGATGCTCATCGTTTTGTGGTTATTTTATTAGTAATAGCGAATCCCGCAGCAAACCCCCAGATGCCGAACAACACCGTGGTAAGTATATATCCGGCCACGGTATCGTGCTCTGAGTTAAAGAATGCCGAGGTTGTCCATGCCCACCCAGTAAGGATAAAGGGCAGGGATGTTATTAGGGTGATCTTGAGTTTTCTGGTCATGTTTTAAGGCTTTAGGTGGTCATTATTAATTTGTGTATTTGTTCATAACTTTCTGATTTTCAGTGTGGGTGTTTTGATACAATCGTTATGTGCAAGCTAATCTTCGTGCCAAGCCTTAAATTCCGTTAAAAAAGGTTCGCTTTCTGGTCTGTGTCCATCTGCATAGCTTATATGAGCGTATGTGGTTTCAAAACCATATTGATAAACAGTTTCGTAGCCAAAAAACTTACAAATCCTATCAGCTTGCTTTTCATAGTCTTTTCGTTTTATGGTTTTGTCATAAAACCCCACCTTTTTTAACTCGTCATAATCGAAATGTTCCAGCAAGAAATTTTTGAGTAGTTCTAATTTCTCGCCAGCACATAACAATGTATAACCGTCAGGCTTGGTTTCTGCATTTTTGGGAGTTTCTTGTGTATTCATAAGTCATTTGTATTTTGAAAGTTAACGTCTAATTCACGCCCGAACGGTTATACTCACCGTTACCATTAATAAAAAAGGGCGACCAATCTGTACGTTAAAAAACTGCGCATCCAGTACCACATTCTTCTTCCATATCAAACAAATCATTTTCATAAATATATTCATCTGTTGCTCTTGTAAATGGTTGTTCAGCCATTTTTACTAAATCTTCAATAGTATTGTAACCTCTATAAAATGTTTGCACACCGTTGTTTTTTTTCATTAATTCGTTATAGCTTGGTTTAACTTCAATTGGTATTGAGCCATAAGTTTTAATCATTCTATCCCACCAATCAGCTTTATCTGGTTCTTCTTTTAAAATAGTCATTAACTTTCTGTTAGACTTCGCAAAACACATATCGCAGTTTCCTTTATAAGCTGGAATACTTATTTGTATTGGTTGTTCTTTCCAGAATTTATTTCTATCTCGATTTGAAATACCTCTATCTAATAATGGATAAAAAACATTATTGGTTTTATAATCTTTCCTTACACGATCCATTTCATCGGCACGCAAACCAACAGCTATAGAATAATTATTTGTGCTAAATATTGAATCTGCATATTTTCTTAATGGCTCTAATTTCATATCTCTATTACACCATTTATTTTCTTTGTTTGGTATTCCAAACTTTTTTATGCCTGTTTCAAATATTTCGCCATTACGCTTTAAGTTTTCGTAAGAAACTATTTTAGGTGTTACACCTGTGCCTTTATCGTGAAATTCTGCTTCAATCCAAATTAAATTAAGATTATAGTGTTTATCACATTCATTCATAAACTCTAAAGATTCTTCTCTTTCTTTAGACGTGTTAGCCATAACATTTATAATATTGTGATCTGGAAACCATTTAGGAAGCATTATAGCCATCATAACACTACTATAACCAGCAGATACACTACAAAATATATTTTTATTATTCTCTAATTTCATTTCGTATTATTTTGCTTCGTGCCTCAGCAACGCCCTTTTTAACTAATGGTAACACCACCTATACACCATTAAAACGGTGCATAGCCAAACCGTTAGCTACAATACCGCTTTTTCGTCTATTTCATCAGAGTCACACACAGGGCAAGTGCAATCACCATAATCACCAGTATCAGCTATTTGTCCACCGCCATTTAACAGTTTTGAGCTTCCCCACCAACCGCACTTGCCACATTCGGCAGTATAGTATCTATTTGCAATATCTTCGGGAGAAGCGGTACAATAGCTAACATTGGCTATACGCAAATTATTTACTAGCTTATCCAATGTATATTGCATATGTACTTTGCCCCAATCTACTTGACATTCCCCTACTTTTGTCATAGGTTCAATCAGTTGTTTAATCTCTTCTACTGTTTTAATATCTTCTTTTGTTATCATAATTTTAGTTCTTTAAATCCGTAAATAATCAACGCATAGCCTTGTCCGTTGTGGTGCATGGCTACTCTACCCACATCAAACCAATTTCCCGTCTAAAATTAGATAGGTGGCTCATTGCATCAGAAAGCATTGATTCCATGAAGCTCTCGTGCCTATTTAAAATGTCGGCTAATTCTCGTTTGGTTTTAGCGTTTTTTATTTCATCTTCATGTATCAGGTCGCCACCGTAGTAATCACGATAAGCCAACATTTTCTTTTTCGTTTCTTCTAAAGTCATATTCGTTAATTTACCCGCCACGACACCACAACAATAAATAAACGCAAGCTGGTCGGGCGTTGTAGCGGAGGTTAGTATTTAATTTAAAGCTCAGTCATTTAATCAAAGTCAAGGCTCAGCCAGCGTTTATTAGGTTTCGTTATATACAATGCTAATCTAATGCACTTTCAGGATATTCAGTCCTTGCATCAAACACCCAAATCATAATACCTTTTGCCCAACATTTTGCTGTCAAATCATCCATATCTAAATCAGAAAATTTATGCGTATAACAAACGCTTGGGTAATCAGCAAAAGGTTTTATTAGTTCCGATGGCAAATAGCTGTATTCAAACTCATCCATCTCTTTAATTACTTCTTTTACTTTTTCAATGTCTTTAGGGTCATTTACATAAATTGCCCCGTAACTTTTGTGTGATAATGTATTCATTTTAATAAAGTTTTAGTTTGTAACCCGCACAGTATATAACAATGTATAAAGCTAACCCTGCGGGTCGTTTCACTTAGCTTTATACTAACCGTTAGCAAACATTTTCTGCCAACGCGCGGGAATACTCCACCAACTTTGGCGAATTAGGATCGCGGCCATTTCTCGGCATCATAGCCAAAGGATGAAAAGGTGTTCCATTTGCATTTAACCCAAAGCATTTAGCACCTTCAAATCTTGGTTTCACTTGCTTAATCCTATCCTTTGCCTGTTTGAAATTTCCCCAGCAAAATATTACATCATCACAAATGGCCGCTACTTCGTCCAATTTCACATCATTTTCACCTAAAGGATCATCACAAGTTAAAAGCACATCTGGCTTAGACGATATGATTGCAAATAAGTTCGTCATATAAAAACCGCCATATCCAAGCACGGTAAGCATCTGAATGAGGTAGCGGATAGTAGTATCATTCTTTTCGTGATTAGCGGTTGATGGGTTCAATCCAATACACATAGCCAGAGGTTTAGATTCATCCCAAATTCGCCAAAGTTTATATCGGTAGTTTCCACAAGGTGAAAATTCCGCTCCTGATAAGTCTTTTCCAAATAAGTCCATCGCTCAAAACGATTTGCTAACACGGGCTCAAAAGCAATTGCCTATGAAAGTCCGTGCTAAATTTGAAGCAGTGTTTAAGGGCAACTGCTTTTAGCCCGATCCCGTTATAGGGCATTTAAAAAACCCATAAAGCAAACACCAGCAACAAAAGTGTTAAACATTGCCACTTTATATTTCTTCTTACTATACATCCAAGCTGCACACACTAAGTTAAGTGCAGTTAATAAAATTTGTATCACTATTGTTTCCATAATAAAAACGCCCTATAACAAAATGTATAGCAAATAGCCGTTATTGAGCTGGTAATCAAACTATTTGCGTGTTTATAAATATTATCTATAATTCATCATTTGTGGTTATCTATCGGCTACATTGCCATACATAAACCGTTGGGTGTAATGCTAAACCCCCGCAAGTTCATATCTACCATTATCACCGTGAGCAAGTAAGTAATAGTTTTCGAACCATTCGAGGCTACTTTCTAACGCTATATATGTTCTATCCCCACCGTGCCAAACTCGGTAATAGTGGTGTTCAAAATGAATCCAAATCTTATCACGGTCTTTTATGTTCGGTTCTACCCAGTATTTGCCTTCTTGAATCCAACCCTTACCTTGTAGGTATTCAGGCGTGAGTTGGTTAAGACCGTGAACAATTCTGTTAGCAATCAACTTAACTGCTAATTTGTAAATGCATTGTTTAGCACTGAGCCATTTAATTAAGTTTTTCATTTCAATTCGATTAAGCACTACGCCCAACAATTGCTATAAAACATAGGGCGTTCGTGCGGTTATTAAAGTGTAGGGTTCTTATCATGTTGTTGGTTTCAACGATATGTTCGGCTATCTATGCCCTGCGTTTCATAGCATAGCCGTTGTGTGCCATTTATTTTTCTTTGCCAGCTTCATTGTGCCTGTTATCACCTTGTTTAAGGTGGTTGAGGGGCAGCCTATTTCCTTTTCGATGAAATTAACAGACAATCTATATCTGTTGCTTTTCAGCCATTCGGTTAGTTCTTGGTTATTCATTTCTGCTTTTTGCCGCCAAAACCCCACTACCCTCAATCCAGCCGCACCACACAACATAGTGCAAACGTGCGCTTCGCATGAACATACCACACTTTTTCTCCCTTGATAACTACAAGAGAGCACACCTAATTCTTATCTATCACCTCGAATTAAGTCTGGCTGACTACGCTGCGTTCTCCCTTACTAACCTGAGTAAACTAATTCTCCTAAGAAGGAGCATCAAGGTCCGGGGAGGGAAGTGTTCACCCTCGTGTCCGTCTGTCGCTTACTCATTGGCGCTTCAACCTTTCCGGATTTTTTTGGGAGCCGGTGTGCCCCCTGGAAAAACCCCTGATCCGAAAACCGTATGTCTGCTATCGGTGGGGGCATAAAAAAGAACCCCCGAACAGGCTTGATAAGTTTCGGAGGTTCTAATGGTTGGCGGGTTTCCCTGCCCACACTGGTATTTTGGTAAAGATACTGATTCAGAACTTCGTTATCAACTTACTTAGCCTGTGATAACTTGACAAATCTACAACTTTTGTTGCAATGTCAAAGAACTAATACAAAAAGAACGATGAGGTTTCCCTCTTTATTGTGTTCGCACAACCTTAAATACGTTAGGCACTGAAGTCTTTTCCAGTTCAATACGCCCCTTGAAGTAGGCATCCTTGCTGACTCCTTCCGCAACATAGTCCGGCACATAGGTGGCAATATACAGATCAGGGCCGGACTTGAGTGTGTGAATAACCTTCTGTGCAAATTCCGATACCGAATCGATTGTGTGGTCTTGCTTATTACCGTGTATCATTATTATTCTACTCATATATCCTTCTAAGTATTTTTTCCATTACCCGAATAGTCATTGAATTACCGGCTACGGAAAACGCCTGAACAGGATATTCAATACCCGAGCAATCGGTTGCTATATCTATTTGTTCACTCATATCAATTCAAAAAAATGTAATACGATGCGAAATATCCAATGTAGAACTCTCCCACATGCTCTGCCTTCTTGGTAAGGTGTCCATACTCCATGACTGGGGCAGTGCTTTTGGTCGAGTAACTTTCCTGAAGACTGTTCAAAAGCTTCAGCGCCTCCACTTTGGCTTTATATGACATCTTGCTATTCTTCATCATTCTATTGGCTTAAGTTCGCAAGTGCATAAACACTTTTGGCACACCGCAACGGGATAATTATAATTGACACCCGGCAAATGATAGAACTTTGCCCCGCAACAAATCGATATGAGGCCGGACAATCGTATTTGATCAAGGTAGATTCGGAGGCAGGTTTGACACAGGTTGTCGGGGCTGACACCTGACACCCCCTCATGCTCATCAAAATCCACAGGCATGTGATTATCATCAAGCAAGTAAAGACGGTGGCAAAGACGGATCGCCCCCTGGTACCGGTAATACGGGCCGTTATACCACCTTTTGGTAAAGCAATGTATCTTTTTTCCGCCCTCCTCATGTCCGTAATCCCATAAATAAGTATCATCATTGACTATCGTTTTTCCTTGAAACTCTGATACAGCCACGATGGCAGGATTATCATCCTTGCGTCCACTGCCGAGCCCATTATCTTGTCTTCCCCTATTATCTGTGATCGGGGTATGAACATCGGTTTGTGGGACCTGAGTTCGGGTATCACCACCTTGTAAGAATTTTCCCTTATCTCCTTTACGTAGCATCGTATCTTAACAGTATCAGACATAGCTAAATTCACACTCAATGTTTTCCGGCTTCGATGAGGCCACCAATACCCGCTGAGGTAACACCATTTGCTCAACCTCATCAGCAAAGTTCCCGAACTCTGCTGTAGGCCGGAAGTGATTGGAGTTATACATGTCCTCCGCCTTTTTCTCCCAAAACACCAGCCACATCAAATTGTCTTCCCTGATAATGTCTTTGATGGTAACTACATCCCCGTAGTTTGGTGGATCGACAGGCTTATGCCCGCTGCTACACTTCCATGGCCCACGGTGTACACATACTACCTTTTGTCCTATCCTGAAGTTATTCATTACTGTAAAAGTTTAGTTCAAACCAAACCCCCGAAGGGGTGCCCGTCTTTCCGGGCTGTCACTCACGCCTGAGTTAGCGCATCTTAATTTAGCGTTGTTCTACTCTACTCTCAACATTGCTATGTGGCAAGGACAGGACTCGAACCTGCAGATACCGTTTTACATTCATCGCCTACGATAAACACGGTTATCTCTTTTCAGAAGCAAATGCCTAATTTTGCTACCCTGCCATTTCCCCCGAAGGGGATTACCCTGTCCATTTCCAAGTAATGAAATATAGAGCAAGAAGGGTGATAATGAGCTTTACTACAAACTTGCTCTGATGGCGGGCTTTATGTCTCTGGTTGAATCGTTATCAGATTACAAGAAACCATTTTTACACATTCAATACTTTCAAAGAACTATCGATCCGCTACCACCCAAGCAAAGAGGCGTAGCCATCACTCCCAATAACTACACGCCTTTCCTTTGCTAATCTCCTCACCTTCATCTCAACCTTATCTCGTTTTAAGCGGCTCAGAGCGCTTTTCTTGTCATGGATGAGGTTATATTCATCTATCAGGTCGTTGAGGTCATACAAAGGCTCCTGTGGCTTAACAGGCCCATCATATTCTGCTTCCAATCGAGGAAGATCCCCCGCCAAGGCTAAACCTATTCCTAAAAGCTCTATGGCATCACGTTTATTCACCATCTTTCGGTAACGACCTGTAAATTACAGCAAAATTCCTCACAATATCCAATATGGCACCAGCCTCATCTTCCCACACCTCATCGTGGAAAACAATCGTCTTGTCCGGTTTGATCGTAGCCAACCGGAAATCCCCACCACCTTTCTTAATCACTACGCCAATGTCAGACATTCTTCCAGGTATCTGTAGCCGCTCTAATCTCATGTTCCTTGCCATAGCTAATCCTCCTCCGTTTATTTACTATTCAACAATGCCGCTACATACCATCGTTTTAGCAGACAAAATGATTTTTGTTCTCCGTTTGGCCTACTAATTCTGCATAAGGTGCCCTTGTCCATTCATCATGATTGAACTCGGCTATGCGCTCAGGAGAAGCTATGCTGACATGAATGCTAAGATTATTACAGCCAAGAGATGCGTGGTATAGCTCATAAGTATTCCCGTTGTCGGATTTTGCAAACACATACGTTTTGCCATTCGAGTTCAATAGCTTGGCATCTTCAACGCTGATCTTTAACGTTCTTGCCAGTCTTTCAGCATCGAAATGATGATTGTAAAACTCATCATCACTTAGTTCTACGTAATGTCCAACGTCACCTTCAGCTTCTTTGAGGCTGTATATTCCGTTAGATCTTGCCTCCTCTATTCTGGCTGCTTTTTCTGCTGCTTTTGTCAAGTTAATTGCTATCCTTTCTTCACGCTCTTTTAGCATTTTAAGAAAGTTTGAATACTTTTTTTTGGAAACTTTTACGTCACCAATTTTATCATGCTTGATACTGCTGTTGTACTTAGCTCCACGGCCAGAGTAGTATTCTCTGTCGTCAAATTCTTTTGATTTTCCGTTTGGCAGAATCACCGTTTGGGTGCCTCCCATCTTGTAAGAGTAAGGCCTTTTGAAGTAGTTGAATGCTTGGTTGAATTTTTCTGAATTTTTCATTGTTACTCCGTTTTAAGTTATTAATTTGTGTTGCTATCTGTTTAACGCCTTTGTTTCTAAAAGGTTGCATTTTTGGTAAGAAATTTTCTGCCGCTCTTGACAAAATGCCGTTCGCTACTCATTATGTCCTCCTTTCTTTATCCATGCGTCAGCGCATGGTGAACAATCCACACGGACGGCAGGAGCCAACAGGCCCCAGCCGTTTCGGCTTAAATAGTGGTTGGTGTATCCTGGGCGAGGCTTTTGCACTCCGCTTTGTTGACAAAGCCAAGTCGATGCAATTTGTGGATAATGGTGTAATTGGTGTGGAATACCATATCCATACCGCTGCCGTGAATGCGGAAAAACCCATTTCGATCACATTTATTGCCCATCGCGTTCATAAATCCAATGAAATTAAGGTACATGTACTTATTTTTGTGGTGCTTGGATTTTGCGCATTCCAAAAATTTCATCATTCGCGACATCCCAGAAGATGAAACCGATCCAACGCAGTTGATAACTCGCCCTTCTTTTATGGCTTTAATGTATCGAAAACCATCTTTAACAAATTGCTCGGCATCGTAATAGCTTTCAAGCTTTAAGCGCTTGCAAATTTCTTTATCCTCAGAAATTCGCTTTAATACTTTCTCTTTTTTTCTCATGTTACTCCGTTTTAAATGTGTGTGCAATTCCTTTAACGCAATGAGTTGCGGAAGGGTTACAAAAAAATGAAAAAAAGTTTAGAAATGCCCGTTAACAAAGGGTTGCAGAGCGTTAAAATTGGTCGCTTATCTCAACTACCACCTCTTTTCCAAGCGGTGTTAAATTATATTTGCCCAGTGCAATCCTATATATATAATCCAGTTCGACGAGCCGAAGTAAATTAATGTGTATTCGCTCCGAGGATTGCAGCGAATGCGGCTTAATGTCTTTCGGTGCCGCCCAAGCCCGGGCGCTCCTGCCTATATTTAGAGCTTTGTATAGCGCCAATAGCGTCCAACCCTCGCCAAGGGTTATCGGGAAGCTTGTAACAGCGTCCTGAGCTGTTTTGTGGCGGGTGATGGTCTCCTCTATCTTATCTATTCGCTCCTTATCTCTCATTAGGCAAATATAGTAAGCGCAACTAATTGCCGCCAAACATACGCGCCCACCAGCCCCCACGCCACCCCCAAACCCCCCAAAATCGGGGTTTTCCCTGCGCAAATCAGGCTGCAAAAACTTACCCCTTCAACATGTCCAATAATTTATGTTATGTTAAGTTGATAGTTTCGGGGCTCGAAAGGTGTACCCCCTCCCCTACTCTATTCTATGGAACGGAGAGGCTCAAAAATGGAGGGGGGCGGGTCTCGTTTTTCGGTTTTGATTTTTGGGCGGAGCCCCCGGTTTCATGTCATTAAGTGCGGCCAGAGGTGTATATGGGGGGTGTCTTAGATAAGTACCTATATTTGCAGGAACCAACGTTCTTTTCATAGATCCAATTTTTGAGTTTAGTTTCAGGTAAACCCCTCGATCACTTCGGGGGGTTTCTTGTTTGTTGATTAATACCCCATCGGGTACAATTGTCCGGGATCACCAAGATATTATACCCAAACGGGTATTATATGTCATATCACAACATATTACAAAAACTAACTACATTTGCTGTATGAGCATCTTTTTTTCAGATAAGAAAGAAAGCGCAGAGAGACGGTCCGGGTTCATCAGGCGGCTTATAAAGCCCGTTAAACGAGCTATACCCGACCGGAAAGAGGCTGAGAAGATACTTCGTACACGTAACTACGAAAGGCTTCTCACATAGCGTTAAGTGAGGGGGATGCGCATAAGCATAGTGCGGAGGTCTTCGCCACTAAGGGGGAGCCAGTCGCTACACGGGGAGCCCTAACAGCCGGTTTCTGTCGGTGGAATTTATAACCCGTGTAAACGATCAAATGGGTCGCATCCGGAAAGTGTAATGCCCTTATGGACTTCAAAGACTGACGGCCCGGAAAGACGGGTTACAGGAAAGAGAAAGCCCCCGGATAACTACCGGGGGCTTTTCACTGATTAACGTTGCGTGTAAAGCGTATGTATTAGAGGGTAAGCTTATTGAAACTGTGCTATATCAGAGAATGAGATACTGCCCTTGGCCTTGATTTGGTCGGCCATATCAGAGGGAACCTGAACCCATCGTTTACCACCGGCATCACGAATGTTCGCCTCCACCCAGACTTGTCCGGGCTTTAGTTCAACTTCTCCGGCTTTAGGTTGGGCAAAATACCCGAACTCAGTTGATTTCTGTGATAAAGAGCTTGGTTCGGCCGTGGGCGTGGTTGGTTGCGATACCACGGTGGACAACACCTCCGGTGATGGCTTAACCACGGGTGCGCTTGGCTGCGCTTCAAGTGTCTTGGTTGGTATGCTGGCATCCATGACTGTTTCTTCACCCTCTACAGCGTCAATATTGAGGGTTTGGAAGAACTCTGGCGGGACATCTTCCTTGGCGGGCCCCTTGAATCGATCTTTTAAAGGAAGAGATAGCGTTTGAACCTTAACGGTTTTTGGGCCGCCATAGCCACCGGCAGCACCACGAAGTATATCCCAAATACTTCTCTTTAGCCGCTGTGGTTTGGCATACTTACCCTTAGTTTTCTCGATTTCCTTTTCCTTCTCCATTCTTGCTTTAGAAAGAAGCTTTTCAGGTATCAGGTCTTCTCTTGTGATTTTATCACCATCACCGTTTGGCATGTTCTATAGTTTTGAATTACAGACCAAATATAGTAATTATTCAGGTCTGTAGAATGCGATCGATCCATTGTCTCCACTCATCATGTCAAAACTGTAAACATCGGTGACTATCTTGCCGTTTCGGGTTCTGTCGCTTGAGTTAATGTTTTGATGGACAATGGTAAATGAGCCGTCCTCATGAACCTCGTAAACAAATCCTGTGTGCGAAACACATAGCCCGGTGTTATACTTAAAGGTAAAGAACACATTGATAATCACAAACACGTCTCCTGGTTGAATGTTTTCGCCTTTGACCTTAGCCTTGTCTTTCTTAAATCGAATTTCATATACTTTTTCGCCCGTTGGCGCTACCCCATATCTTTCATGATCATAATCAACATTCCACTCAAGAACGTTGTCCACGAGCCCCTGACAAAGCCCGTTACCAATTTCCTCTTGCCCAATTAACGTATCAAGGCAGTTCAGTATATTCTCCTGTGTAGTCTGAGCCAATGCCACTCCGGGCACCATGATCAGCATTGCTATTATCGTTCTCATATAACCATTTACGTTATCAACACAAAAATGTTACAAACAATAATTATTTTTTGTTACGGGTTTGTATATAAAAGATAGTTTTGGATGGCAATGGAGTTTATCGGGTACATAACCGGGGTTATTCTCATATTAACGGCAATAGCCAGTCTTGTTGTCCGGACGAACAAAGTTAAGAAAGAGGAACGGGAACAATACGACTTCGGCGAAGAAGTTCAGGCCGACAATGAGTTGATCAACGTGGCCTATCGTGGTGTGTTGCTTCCAATGACCGTGGGCGAGAAAGAGCAATGGTGGGACCCGATGAGCCCACACGAGAAGGATGCACATGTGGTTAAACGCAAGAACCATGTCAAGTCCGGTAAGATTGCGTATGTTCGCCACAGGGATATGTATGTGTTCATATCGCCCGAGAAGGCAGATGAACTCATGTTACCAAGGGAGAGGTTTAAGCCAAGGCTTAGTTAATGAAGTACAGAATACCAGCAAACAAGGTGTTGATACGGCCCTCTGAAGAACACCAGGGCGTGATCACATCGAACGGGAACTCACTTCTGATAGACACTTCGTATGAGCTAAATAACCATGCGGTGATGTCAGGGGTGGTGGTGGCCTTGCCAGAGCATTTATTGTATTCAAGAGACAGGCACGGTGAGGTTGATTCAGTGGAGTGTGATGCCGAAATGGAGCTTCAAATAGGCGATACGGTATGGTTTCACCATAACCTGATAGAGAACTGTGTTGATAACGAGGAGGTAATAAAGGATGATTCAGGCTATTTGGTGTCCGGTAACTACGACATGCTGTATATGGCCAAGCGTGGTGAGGAAATAATCCCAATAAACGGGTGGTGCCTTGTTGAGCCGGTATCGGATGAAATAAGCAACAAGATCCTCCTTCCGGATAACCTCATTAGGCAACATAGCCTTAAAAAAGGACGTGTAGCATACGTAGGAGAGCCTGTAAGGGAATATCGTGACGAAACCGACTTCAGGGACGATGAGGTTAAAATAAGCGCAGGAGACCTCATCATATTTCTTCCTTACAGTGATATTCCGATCGAATACGACCTACACGCCTCAATTGATGGGCGACAAAGGTTCTACCGGATGCAGCGGAGGGATATATTGGCGGTGATAGAAGAGTAAGCAATTTCTAACCAAATCAAAATAAGATGAAAACACTTATCATTTATGACGGCAGCACACCAGGATCGGTTATATCGGCTGCTATTGCCTTGCGTAAATATCCCGCAAGTGAAGTTCTTGACACCGAAGGCATCGGATTTAAGATAACCCCAAAGAAGTGGGATAAGATATTTCTTATGACCGAGGTGGACGAGGCGGAGCTAACCAATAACATGGTTTACGTATCAGGCCGCACCAAGGAGAAAACCCGTTCGGTATTGACATGGGAACGTGAGTTTGGTGGCCAGTCTTGTCCTCTTGCGCTTCACTACCTTGGGGGCTACAAGTTAAACGAGGCAAACCGTGAGAAGGCAGAGTCTTTCTATTATGCGGTAGCCACGTACTTGTCTGATCTTACCGATGCCCATGTGAAGTATGATTGGAACGAGTTGATGAATAACAACCTTGGTGTTCTAAATTCGTATTGCACTAAGGGAAGTGTTATCCGTGATTATCTTTCGGTAAACGCCCCGGTAGAGACGGATGATTCAGCTTTTGCTAATATGGCTGAGGAGATCCATGCTCAGGCAGCGGAGATTTCGAAACTGACGCAGGACAATGTTGCCCTTGACAAGCAAGTAAAGGAAACCTCAGCAGCGTTAAAGGCCATTAACAAGGAGCTGAACGACTCTCTTTCTGTTATGGCCAAGGTGGATGATATTTCGCTTATCCATGCCATGACACCTAAGCAGGTGGCGGATAGGTACACCGTGTCTGAGCTTCGAAAGATCGCTCCGAGGGTTGGTGGCATTAAGGGTTATAGCAACCTGAAGCAGGCCGACCTTGTTAAGGCATTGAGGTCTCGGATAAAGAGTATCTTTAAGTCGGGATTGGTTAACGCATAGCGTTGGCTTGAAGTTATAGACTGTAGTATTGAGAGAGGACGGTTAAGTTATCCCTCATTTGACCGTCCTCTTTCTCTCATAAGCGTCTGAGGTGAAGAAGAAAGAGTTTAGAGCGGACGAGTTCGAAAAGATGTTCGTGAACGTGAATGCCCTTAAAGCGGGAGACTTGATATTGTCATCTACCCCTCTTGGGGAGTATTCGGAGTTCCGGGCGGAGATGCAGGAGTATGGACAGTATCGGGAAGAGATGCTTCGATATATGTGTTTGGTGTATGATCCGCAATCTCCCTACGTTAAGCACTACGACAACATAATCGACAGGAAGTTGGATGCTTTGATCGATGTAGGTGTTCGGCCTATCAAGGGAGGTAGGCTGCCTATGTTGATAGAAGAAATGGTGAAGTGTCACAACCGGACGTTTAATGACATGATAATTAAGTACTGTAGGTTGTGTTCGGGAGGTGAGCGGACATATATGGCGCTTGTGGCGGCCAATGAGTTTTATTGGGGGCAGATGAAGCGTTTGTTCATGGTCACCCCGGGTAATGATGACGATGCCTTGGTTGATGCGGACAAGAAGGCGAAGCTGTTCAAGTCCATGGCGGAGCAGGAGGGAATTATCGAATCATTGGAGGATAAGTTGTTGGCTTTGGATGATAATCCTCAGTTGAGGTCTGATGTATGGGTATTACATGAAGATAAGCGTAATTCACATAATAGGTTATCGCCTGAGCACTTTAGTAAAAAGGCTGGTAATGGGAAAAAGTAGTTCGGAGTCAGGGGAGTACTTTAACCGGGTTTCCTTTGAGGGGAGTGTTAAGGACTTGGAGGTTGCCATGAAGTACCTTGAGAAGAAGGGTATGAAATGGGAGAGCCGGTTCAGCATTAAGGACGACCACAGTATGTATCCCTATATGGTTACTAACTATAATGGGATATTTGGTACCCTTGGTATGTGGAAAGATCCAAGGGAGTATAATTATAAACTGCCTGAAGAACTCTCGGTGGGCGTTGATAAGGCGCTACAGAAAAGATGATGAACCGGTACAACTACAAATCAGCGCTTAGTGTGATACAATGGATTGTGTTCCTTGTGTTGGTGTTTGGTGTTCCGGTGGTGGCCGAGACCTACAATAACTATCACTATTTGTGGATGTGGTTGGCGCTTATTCCTTGGGGAATAGCGTGTTCTGATTGAATCGGTTTGTCTTCGTGTTTACTATAACTAAAATTTGTAGTCATGGAATTTTTACAGGATGATGAGGTTGTGGAGAAGGAGCAACCAAAGGAAAGTAAGGAGTGTAATCACCGTATAGTGTCTAAGGTGGTGGATGGCATCCGTTATCGGTATTGTAAGCATTGTGATATGATCGCACATGCTGATAGTAAATTCTCATATCCCTGTGGTATGGAGTGGTGTAAGTGTATGCAGTAAACCTCATAATTGGCAACCTCATCGAAATATTCTTACAAACCTCATCAGGAATACATTGTTGTAAATGACAACGATCCTGACTTAGAGCCTATTCGAATTGAATTACCGGCACCTCCGGCACTCACCAAGGTAATTGGGTATGGGCGAAAGCCTGAAAATCAGTATTGGGAACCGGATGAGGTTCCCGAAAGGCTGGTCGAATTAATGAGAGACCCTGACCTACAGACCAATGACGATATATGGGAGGTGCTTGAGAATAATTATGAGGAGTACAAGAAAGAGTGGAAGTTCATACAGCAGCAATGGGAATACCGTATTAACGGATGTTGGTTCTTTAATAACGGTGAGCCTACCTACATTACTGGTGCGCATTGGTTCTTTTTGTCCACCTGGAAGATGGACGGGGCGTTGCCGGAATATAGGTCCCGTGACAGGAAGTGGTGGCTTTCAGTTAAGTTCGGTGAGGAAGATCCCGTGTGTATGGGAATAACTTACCCCAAACACAGGAGGGAGGGAGCCACATCACGTACTCAGTGCTGGATGTATGAGAGGATTTCAAGGAACGCCTTTCACTATGGCGGTATTCAGTCTATGACCGAGCCACATGCCGAGACCGTGTTCCAGAACCACATGGTAAACGGATGGAAAGGGATGCCGTTTTGGTTTCAACCGGTACACGAAGGAACTACAAACCCAAAACGGGAACTTAGCTTTAAGGCCCCGGCTCGGGCAGGAGGTAAAAAGTCGATCCGAAGTGTGGGGGATGATGCGCTTAACTCAACCATCTCTTTTGGAGCATCAACCATTGGCCACTACGATACGTGGAAACTACATGCGTATCACGCTGACGAGGTAGGTAAGACCAAGGAGGTTGATGTTAACAAGCGGTGGCAAATCGTTAAACAGTGCCTTCGTGTTGGCCGGAAGGTTATTGGGTTTTCTATCCATACCTCAACCGTGGGCGAAATGGAGAAGGGGGGGGGCAAGAACTTCAAGAAATTGTGTGATCAATCACATTATTCCCACCATGATCCGAGATTGCAACGAAACAAGAATGGGGAGACCATTTCCGGTCTGTATGTGATATTCATTCCGGCCTATGACGGCTTAGAGGATTTTGTGGACAAATACGGTAACTCTGTTATCGATAAGCCCACGAAAGAACAGGCGGCCTTTATTGGCTCAGATATTGGGGCACGGGAATACCTTGACAATAAGCGGAAGGCACTTATCGAAGCGGAGGACATGGAGGGACTGTCTGAGCAGATACGAATGTACCCCACCCGTTACCGGGAGTGTTTCTATGGCTCAAGTAAGAGTAATAATTTCAATGTAGTTATCCTGAATGAACAGATAGCGAAATACGCTGTAAGTAATCCCCATGTTCAGCCGGGTAACTTTGAGTGGACCGATGGGCAGGATTCCCGTGTAACATGGAACCCGTGTAGTGACGGCAGGTTCAACCTCAGCCTTGTTCTTAATGATCAGCAATCAAACAGGTTCAAAAGGGATGACCTTGGTAAAGCAGTTCCGGCCAATAAGAGTGTATTCCAGGGCGGGGGTGACCCGTTCAAGTTCAAGGAAACCCAAAGCGGGCGGAAGTCAATGGCGGGCGGGGCGGTATTTATGAAGTCCTCTCCTACGTTCCTTCATCCAAGACAGCAAGAGTTGGGCTCTAACCGGTTTGTGTGTACCTACCTTGCCCGACCAAAGAAGAAGGAGATATTCGGGGAAGACATGATCAAGATGTGTGTGTACTTCGGATGTACCATGTTCCCTGAGATAAACGTGTCGTTCCTTTGGGACTACTTTGATAGCAGGGGATATAACAATTACTTGTATTACCGTGTTGATAAGAAGACCAAGCGGGTTTCTAAAACACCGGGGGCCAATACCCTTGAGCAGATGAAGGAGTCGATATTCAATCACTTCCACACCTATATCGAGGAGAATGGATATCGTGAAGTACACACTGATCTTTTACAGCAATGCCTTGATATCGATGATGACATGGGGGATTATGACCTTTTCACGGCATCGGGTTACGCATTGGTGGCGGCAATGGATCCCTTTGCCCGTATATATGATGAGGAAGAAACTGATGAGGGCGCTGAAATAGGTTCGTTCTTTAGGCGTAGTAATTACTGAAAGTGAATTTTTGCTTACATTTGAATTTGTAAAATTCTGCTTATTCGATGC
This sequence comes from uncultured Ignavibacteriota bacterium, assembly GCA_937959065.1. Taxonomy (GTDB): domain Bacteria; phylum Bacteroidota; class Ignavibacteria; order Tepidaquicellales; family Tepidaquicellaceae; genus JAEYVS01. The sequence goes on from CALGOI010000379.1 coordinate 42,169, forward strand.
CGCCCAATACGTCCTTAAACACGTATCAAAGAGAAGGAGCGTATCCTCAACCTGAGATGCACATTGACCCCAAAGAGAAAGGGGAAAAGTATCACAAGCAATGGGCGGAGTACATTTTTTCTGCATACATAAGGGATAGGGGTGGCCTTCTTTATTCGAAAAGAAGCGAGTTCCAAATGCTTCGGCTTTACGCTGATGGCAACCAACCGGTAGAGAAATACATGGATATCCTTGACCCAAAGGACGAGAATACCCATGAACGAAAGGGATTGATGAACATCTCATGGGACATTATTAGTGTTGCCCCAAGAATACGTGAGGCAGTGGTTGGAAATTACATGAAGTTAGACCATGACATCACTATCAATGCTATTGACGAGAAGTCGGGTGCCGATAAAGAACAAATGGAACACAGGGCTTGGGCGGAGAAGCAATTACAGCCTTTCTTTGAGTCGGTTAATCCCGCACTTGCCCAACAGATGAGGTCATCCATGTTGCCCTTCCTTCCGGATTCGATGGAGGAGATCGAAATGATGAAGCAGATCGGTGCCTTTAAACTGAAGGATGAGATAGCCATGGAGAAGGCTTTGGACTATACATGGCTCATTAGTGATTGGGTTGACATAAAGAGAAGGTTGTACGAGGACCTATTCGATTTAGGCATTGCTGCAACAAAAGACTATGTTGAGCCGTCAACTCAATTGGTCAAAACACGTTATGTTGATCCCGCTAAGGCCATTGTTAACTATAGTAGCGATCATAATTTCAGGAACCTTCGATATGCCGGTGAAATAGTTGAGTTTACGGCAGGCGAATTACGAAAGGCGGCACCGGACCTCAGCGAGGAACAGATACAGGATTGTGTTAAGAGGGCCACAAAGGCAACTCAGCATCTTAGGGATTATGAGTTTGATTATTATTCACACGGAGAGGTTAATGGCGCTTATTCATACGATGAGGTTAGGATACCGGTTCTTGATATAGAGTGGTTTGATTATGACATTAAGAAGGGCGAGAAGAGAAAAGAGAATGGCCGGGAATCGTTCTATGATAAACCGTTCAGCTATAAGGGAAAGAAGAGCGAGACGAGAACGCCTCAATACAGCCGTTTACAGACTGTTAGGAAGTGTAAATGGGTGGTAGGCACCGAATATGTATTCGATTGGGGCTATCAAAATGACATTCCCCGGCCAAGTAAAGAACAAGCCCGGTTGTCCTATCACTTCTATAAGGCATCGAACAAGTCGAAGTTAGCGGCAATGATTCCTCACCTGGACAACATCCAGTTGACCTACTTGAAGATGAAGAACGCTATTGCTAAGGCGGCACCGGCCGGTCTTGCTATAGAGGTGGGATCGCTTAACAACATCTCACTTGGTACTAAGAAAATGCAGCCGTTGGATGTATTGGACATCAGGCGTATTACCGGTGACCTTTTGTTTAAGTCAACAAATACCTATGCCCAGGTCGTTTCGCCTAATTCCGGTAAGCCGGTAACCGAAACAAATGGAGGCGTTGGTCCATTCCTTCAAGAGCTTATCAATACCCTTGAACTGGAAATGAAATACATCCGGGATGTAACGGGTATTAACGAGTTTGTTGATGCCTCCACCCCCGATCCAAACACTCCTGTGGGGACAGGTAAGCTGGCCGTGGCCTCAGCGAACAATGTTCTTCATACCTTATATATAGGATACCAGCGAATACATGAGTGTACCGCAGAGCAGGTGTTGTTGCGTTGGCAGATAGTTGCCCGTGCTAACAAGGGCAAGAAACTGGTTTACCCGGCCATTGGCAAAAATGCCATGGAAACAATAAAGCTGAGTTCTGATACAGCAGTCCGCACTTACGGGCTCAGGATAGAAGAGCGGCCTACTGCCGAGGAAATAATGGAGACCAAGCAAATGGCCATTGCCTCAATGCAGAAGAGAGCGACCGGTGGGCCGGGAATAACCCTTGCTGATTTCCAGGTGGTGTCAAGGATGCTCAAGGCGGGGCAGCCAAAGCAGGCGGAGATGTTCTTGTCATGGCGTGAGCAGAAGTCTCAAGAGGAGATCGATCAGCGCAATCAGCGCAATCAGCAAATGAACGCTGATATACAAGCGCAGGGTATTCAACAGAAAACACAAGGCGAGATCACTAAGATTGCCGAGGAAGGTAAATGGAAGATTGAGATTGAGAATACCAAGAGCCGTAACCGGATGGAAGAAGAAAAGCTCCGCCACTTTAATAAACTGGAATATGCCGACAAACTTGGTGATGATGATATTACTAAGGCAATCGTTAAGCATCGTGGAGACGAGAGCCGACAAATAAAGGAACACGAAAATCAACAAAAGATTGTTGATAAGCAGACCAAGAACAATCGTAAAAAAGATTCGAAAGAAGAGGTTGCGTAGTCGTTCTTTGAGATTTATTTATTAATTTCGAATCGTATAACTTTTAAGCAGTTGCAAAATGGATCCTGTTCAAGCGGATAGCACAACACCTGAAACTGATACTTTAACCGATGATCTTGGTGTCAATGGCGAGACCTGGTCAAAGGTCGAAGATGAGGATGGACCCGAAGTAACCGATGTAGGGGGAGGAGAAGAACCCGAACCGGAGAAAAAAGAGGAACCCACCGAACCTGAGACTCCTGAACAGAAAGCTGACGACCCGGACAACGGTGGCCAGAAAGAGGAACCAAAGGCCGAGGAACCTCAAAAGGAAGAGCCGAAAGCGGAAGAACCCACATCCACACCGGCCAGTGCGGATGTAGAGACGTTCAACCAAAAGATTTCTGAATTGTCGGAAGGCCGATTTAAGACAATAGAGGATCTCGTTAATTCGGATGTATTCCAGATTTATGGCCAAGCAGGTGATCTTGTTGATGAATTGGAGAAGCTGCGTGGGTTAGCGGACCGTGAGCCTGAGTTTGCAAACGATTGGGTTAAAGGACTCAATGATTTTGTAAAGCAGGGAGGGGACCCCAACCTATATGCACGAATCCAGGGAGTCAATGTTGACGAACTGCCTCCGATGGAGCGAATGGCGCTACAGATGAAATGGGAAAACCCGGACATCAGCGATGAGAACATTCGAATCATTTTGGAGAATAAGTATCAGCAGAACGCAGAGGATGGATCAAACGAGAGGAAATTGGGAGATGCCAACTTGGAGCTTGACTCACGAAAAGCTACAAATTGGCTGAAGGAGCATCAAGTCAAGAGTGCCACCCCTGACCCTGTAAAGGCAGAGGAAAGGACTCGACAACTTGAGGAGACAAGGGTAGAGAATTGGAGCAAGACCTTGAACGAATTACCTAACTACATCAACAAGTTTGATGTACCTGTCAACGACAAAGGTGAAACGTTCGAGTTCGAGTTCAAAGACCAACACAAGGCCTCGCTCATGGAGAAGGTCTCGGAAATGGTACGGTACTCACCCCACCTCAAGCATGACGAGGCAGGCATTAAGGATGTATGGGCTGCAACCCAACACTTGATTAAGAGCATGTTCTTCGAAGAAATGATGGCCGAGGCTGTAAAGAGTGAACTCAACAAGCTTCAGGAGTCAACCTTCAAAGAACAGCACAATCCAAGTGCGGGCAAACCCGAAGAGGCTCCTGCTACGGTTGACTCAAACGAGCCAAAGGACGAACAAGACTTTCTCCTTAAAATGCTCAGAGAGGATTCGTAGGAACTGAATTTTGTTAACGACTTAAAAAGCATAAGAAAATGCCAACACCATCTGCTGTTCAATCGATACACGCTACCGATATCATAACCACGTTTGATATTGATAAGCCGGAACGTCTTGCTGAATTGTTCCGCATACGTGGCGATCAGGGCCTTAGCTACTTCGCTATTCTGAAGGCTATGGGCTTCTCACTTCCTGTTGCACAGGACACTTACGGACACAACGAGGAGGACTGGATACATGAAGTGTTCCATGTTCGTAACCTTGTGCCCGCTCCTGGCGCCGGTAACCCTGCCGCAATTACGCTTGAGTTGGGTGACCTTGATGCCTCTAACCGATTCTACCCACGTCTATGGGATACAGTGATGTTTCCTAACGAGGTAACCGGTCAGATAACCGACATTGACACAACTACGCCTACTGCACCTGTTGTTACTGTTACCCCTAACTTGTCAACTGATGATATTGGCGCTCTTCCGGCCGGAACAGAGCTTATCATCATCTCTGATGCCTTCTCTGAAGGTTCTGGTCAGCCCGAGTCTGTAACTCGTGGTGTGTTCTTCTATGATAACGATACGCAGATCATAAAGGAGACATTCACGGCTACCGGTTCTGAAATGACCAACCAGAAGTGGTTTGACAAGTATCAGAACGGTAAAGGGTTCTACGCCTACTACATAAAAGGCCAAGAGGACACCGAGTACACCATGCAATTGAAAATTGATGGTGCCCTGTTGTTCCAAAAGCGTACTGATGTTGGCCAGATCAACGACCCGGTAACCGGACGTGACCTTCGAACTACTGAAGGATGGGTACCTTATATCCGAAGGACAGGGAACATTGTTCCTCACACTACCGGATTGTTCAGTGTTCAGAAGTTCAACGAGATGTCTAAGGTACTTAACCGTGAGTTTGCGGCTAAGAACGTATGCTGTCTGTTTGGTTTCGACCTTAATACAGAAGTAGGTGATGTGCTTGTTGATTATTTCGATGACACGAACATCGAGTTTGCCCAGAAGAAAATGGTAGCATCTGCCTTTGGTGGAAACGAAGGGCTTGCTGCTGCTGTTGACTTCTCTTACCTTGTTAAGAGCGGGTTTACCTATAACTTCAAGACAATGGAAGTGTTTACGCACTCGAAGTTGTATGGAGCTACGGGATACAACATGCCTAACATGGGCATTGTTACTCCAATGGGCAAGAAAAAAGACAAGCTTTCTAAGAAGGACTTACCAACCTTCGGATGTCGCTACAAGAAGCTTGGGCCTTACGAGCGAATGATGGAGGTTTGGAATGTTTCCGGAGCCGGTCCCGCTCAAAAGGTAATCGCTGATGATTTGCACAACCACTATATGCGTTGTCATATTGGTGCGCACTTCATGGCTGGTAACCAAATGATACTGGTTGATCCTCAGTAAAAAGGATTTGTAAGATAATAAGACGCATATCCGGCCTCCCTTCGGGGAGGTCGGTAGCTGCGTAAGTTGAACTAAATACATTTAAAGCGTGTTACTTATCAACGAAAGGCCGTACACAGTTACGGAAGAAGACAAGAATTGGGACACTAAGAATAAGTGCCCAAAGAATCCTGAAAAGCCCTATTTCGATCCTGAAAACGGGGCGGTTTTCAACCTCTCAGACCAGCACATCCATAAAACAAGGCCAAGTGCCATTGAGAAGAACCGTGGCAAACGAATGCGGCAACGGCAATCGCCCAGGAGTTTCCGGGTAGATACCCAATACACGGTGTATGATGAGGAGGGTAATGCTTTAGCATACCACTACTACAAGACCAAATCTGAAAAGACAAACGGGAACATGGTAGCGGTTAACTACCAGCCATTGTACATCATATTTGAGCAGAGCGGTGTTCTTCGTGTAAGGGATGCTGAATTGTGGTGGTACATGGTTAATCACCCACGTCAGGCATCATCTCCTTTCAAGGATGAAACCCGTAAGGCCAACTTCTTCTTTGAGAACAAAGGACAAGAGGCACGAAGGAACAAGGCCCGTAAGTCAACTCTTATGGAGGCGCTTCGATTGCTTTACGGCAATGACGATGAGGCCCTGGATAGGGAAGGGCTTCTTGAGATGGCCAGGTTCTATGGCATTACCGGTGGAGACCGAAAGACTGACGATGAGTTCCGGCAGGAGTTGGAGACATTTGCCTACAAGCACCCAAAGGAGTTTATCAATGTGCTGAATAACCCGGTTGCCCAGTGTATTGTTTCCATTAAGAAGTGTAAGGAGGCGAAGATTGTTAACTACAATGGGGCTACCCGAACGTGGAGCTTTATGAGTGGTGATAAGGTTGGCGACAAGATACACGTTGTTAAGAAGTCATCCAGTAAGGACCCAATATCACTTCTTGCTGAGTGGATGGTTAAGCACGATCGAAAGCAGAACTATGAGGCCATGATGGACGCTCTTGAGAAGAAAGAGCAACTTGCCGAGGAGGAGGTTGAATAGGGCTGTAATCTGCGCATAGCCAAAAAGGTTAGGAAGCCGTTTCATTAATATGGAGCGGCTTCTGTAATTTTTCCTTAATTTTAACCTGTAAATTTTCCCTAATGGCAATCGCAGATAACATCAAGACGGAGGTTTGTTTCAATCTTAACAATTCCATCCCGAGAATAGAAGTAACAGACACCACAGACTATGCGGCCGAAGGTATTGCCCTTGCCGATGTGGTTGGAATCCTTACGATACTTGACCCATCGGGCGGAACGGTATATAGTAATACCAACTTTGGGACACCAGACATTGATCTTGACGTTAGTGCTCTTTTTGCTGATGATGCGGCCGCAATTCCCTTGGATGGTAATGGCGATCCTGTAAAGGGTGATTATGTGGTAGATTATACAATTCGTGTTATTGGGGCGGTTCAACCGGGAGATTACTCAGAGTCATTCACACTTGATTTTTGCCATCAACTACCAGATGTGTGTATTGAGGCTACCGTTAATTGCGATAAGAGTTCTTTGGTCTCAGATGATCAGACCAATTACAACCAATATGCCACAGCGGAAACAATTACCCGAACACATACACATCACCCGCCACTAACAAGTCCGGTAACAGCCGACACGGTTGATGTAACCAAGGAATTAACCACTTCGCCAATATTGACCAAAACTTACACGGTTGAGGTTTCTTCTGAGGTTAAGTTTGTGTATGAGGACGGCACCTGTGTTCTTGACACGGTTTATGGCTCACGGGAAGTCGAGGTTATTTGTGATGTAAACCTGTGCGACATCTATTGTTGTGTAGATGCCGCTTATAAGCGATACCGATCGGCTAAAAGCTCAAGCCCTATAAGGGCGGCCGAACTCGAAAGAGATTGGCAGACCATATTAAGCAACGTGGTTTTGTTCGGCAATGCCCGCACTTGCGGTGATAAGGCACGGGCTGATGAACTATACAATGAGATATTGTCTCTTGGAAACTGTAAGCCCGGTTGCGGATGTGATGCCGATGAGCCGATACCTGTTGTTCCTATAACGATAATCCAAGGCCCTCCCGGACCAATTGGGCCAGTAGGCCCGGCAGGCCCACCCGGACCAGCGGGACCCGCAGGCGCATTGTTTGAATATTACGATTCTCAATCGATTGCCCCGCACACATGGGATGATCCTGAGTCTGTTGTTCCAGGCATGTCTTACGCTCTGGCCGGCCCAACAGGAACCTATGCGGTTCACGTTCATCTTACCGATGACATGCTACAGGCTGCGTCTGGTCAGTTCAGGCTATATGTTGATGGTGTTCTCGTGAACCAAAAACCTGTTTCAACAGGCGGAACCACTGAGATTATAACACAACACTCTATTACATGGCATGGCGCTATAAACAACGGAGATGTTGTTGAGGTTAGAGTGTTCTCTTCCACCACGAAGATTGACACGATCGGGTTTGATTGGCTAATATTCCAATTGTCCTAAGTAATGTGTACTACCTGCCAAAATAAAGGAGTCGGATGTGAGTGTGATTGCTGCGAGGAAAAGCGCACCAAACAACTTGTAAAGGGTCCTCCCGGTCCTCCCGGTCCGAAAGGTGATAAGGGAGACACCGGTGCTGTAGGACCAAAGGGAGATCAGGGTGAACAAGGTGACCCCGGCCCACAAGGCGATCAGGGTGACCCCGGCCCAACAGGTCCTCCCGGCCCAACAGGAGCTGATGGAGCTGATGGAGCTGATGGAGCTGATGGAGACCCCGGTCCAACAGGTCCGCAGGGCGATCCTGGATATTCATTTGCGGCAACCTCAACCACAAGTAGCACGTTAGGAACGTCAGACACGTTCACTATCCATCCTAACATCAATGATGATAGTGACGGAACGGGGTATAATGTTGGCAGCAGGGTTAGGTTTGCTGTAGCTACGTCACCTGATACTATATATCAGGAAGCTGTAGTAACGGCATTTAATAACACCACTGGTTCCATGACTATCAGCACACCAGATGTTGTTGTAGGCGCTGTCGCGGCATATAATGATTGGGTAATATCTCTTACTGGTGAACCTGGCAGCACATTACTGAATGTGCCATGGGATACTTACACGGTTACTATTAACCAAAACAACACCAACGAGCCCGCGGATGAGTTGCAGATAATTGATTATGGAGGTGCGACATCTGGCTCTCCCGACCCTATATCGGCAACTAACCTTCTGAATCAAGATATTTACTACAAGCAAGTAGGGAAAACACTAATACTTGCTTTTGATGTGGAGTTTGACCTTGAGGTTGCCGGGTCAGGTTTCCATGATTTCTTTGCGGAATTGATCTTGCCAAACTCATTGATTTGCGCAAAAGATGTTCGTGCTTTTTGTTTGGTTAGGGAGTTCCCTCGTCCAGGAACTACACATGAGCGGCCTTTGGTTTTTTCGGACAATGACCAAAACCCGAATGTGTTGTTTGAGGCGGAGTTAATTGCTTTGTCTGGTTCGGACAGAATAGAAACCTCGAAGATAAGGACGGAGTTCCATAATTCGGTTAACCCGATTGACATAAGGCTTAGTGGTGAAATAATTATTGAAGTGCAGTAATGGCATTAGCTATTGTAAGTGTAAATGAAGTCTATGAGTTTGTCCAATACATTGCTGATAAAGAGCAATCGGGCAATACCATGTCCCCGGAGGAGTTTAACCTAAACCTGCGAAGGGCAGCGGATGATTATTTCCGTTGGCTTTATGGACTACCGCACAAATACGCACCGAACTTCCCGTTGCCTGCACCAGCTTATGAGTTAACCCAAAAGGTAAAGGATGATCTTCGAATACTGAAGGTTAATACTGAACTTCCTGTTTCGGGCAGTGGTACCATGGTTATTCCGGATGATTATGTGGCTGTAACGAGTATTGCGTACAAACTATTTGAGAACGGAGATGATTGTGATGACGGTACCGTGGAGATGCGGCCGGTAGAGATAATCGATGACGATAAGTGGTATGGCCGAATTAGCAGTGCTATTAAAAAGCCAACCAAGCGTTATCCGGTTTGCAACTTCAGAAAGGACCACGTTCAATTTGAGCCCAAGAACCTAAGCAAGGTTCAGTTTGAATATTTAAGGTGCATCACACCACCTTTTTGGGGTTATTCCATTGTTGATGATGTAGCTATTTATGATCCAGGCGGAAGTGTTGACCTGGAATACCCCAAGATAGTTACTAACGACATTGTTCGGCTTGTTTTGTCGTATGTTGGTATTAACTTGCGAGATGGAGACCTGCTTGGGTATTCGGAAGCCAAAAAAGCTGAAGGAGTATAATGACTAAGAAGGAGGCATACGAATTAGTGATAGACCGCTTATCTGGTGGCGATCCTTCGGCTGTGAACAAGTATCACCCTGAGATAGTTTACAAGAACATTGAGCTTGCCCGAAACTTTATGATAAAGGTGGAGTTCAATGAGGCCCGTAATGCCGGTACATACGATATAAACGGAGAGTTTATCAGTGCCTTTAACTGTGTTCCGGTTAAATACGATGAGTGCCGGGATGAGTATTATTCGAAACTGCCCGGGCGCATCATATCGCTTCCAATGAACCGGGGGTTAAGGTCGGTCTCTCCGACAAAGGGACAACAAACCCCGTTCAACATAGTTCCCAACGGAAGCGCAGGGGTTTTTGAGGGGCTGGAAGCGCAATACCTTGCCGGAACGGAGTGCTATGTTGAGGGAGATAAGATATATTACCGGGCGCTTGACCATGCTAATGTTAAGCAGGTATTGATAAAAATGGTGGCATCCATTAATGATTTGGATGAGGATGAACAAATACCGATACCTGCTGACAAGGAGACTATGTTATTGGATAAGGTGGTGGAAATGCTTACCGATAGCAAAGTAACGATACAGGACAAGCATAACGATAGTAATACCGAACAAACAGTATAATGGGCCAGAACACATCGGGATATGTAAACCTCAGCTATGTGAGCAACACTGTTCTCATGGATAGGGATGACTGGACCACCCACCAGAAGAAGAAGATATTTCAATACGCTGTGATTGGGTTTACCCAATTAAGCCTGTATGCTATTAATAACGTGAAGGTCGCGTATCTGAAGTTGTCCGCAATAAACACGGTTGATCTGCCGGACGATTACATTGATGTGTCCAAGATAGGGATGGAGTTTGGCGGTCAGATTGTTACGCTTACCCGAAGGGATAATATGCCGCTGCCCAGGGAAACGGACGATTGCGGCAATGAACTTGGTGTGCCCTCAGCGTTAGCGCAGGAGCCCGATGGTTCCATATATGGGTACAATGGCTACTATTTCGCCACACATTGGCGTAATGGGCAGTATGTAGGAGAACTTTACGGAACGGAAGGCGGCCGTAATTTCGGGTATTACAGGATAGACCTTGAGAGGCGGCAGATCGTATTTAACCACGAGATAGGTCAGATAACAAAGCCCATAATACTTGAGTACTTGTCTTCCGGAGTGGAGGCGTGTGGAGAAACCGTGGTGCCACGGCAATGTGTAGAGGCACTAAGAACATGGATACACTGGCAGCTTGCCCGATATGATAAGTCTGTGGCTCAGTCTGAAAAGGCGAGATTACAGCAAGAGCATATTGTAGCGTTTGAGCAATTAAAGTTCTTTGAGAATATGTTCTCGTTGGACGAATACCTGGACGCAACAAGGGCAAATGCCCGTAATGTGCCGAGACGTTAAATATGGCTATAGTTGACAAAAAGCTATTCATTAACGGGGGGCTTAATTCGGATGATGACAACCGAGCTATGCCCCCTGAAGATTATCGCTATGCCTTAAACATACGTAACGGTTCATCGGATGCCTCAAATATGGGCGCTGTAGAGGGGGCTTTAGGCAATGAACTTGTATCAGTAACACTTCCGGCCGGAAACAACGAATGTGTTGGCTCGGTAGAGGACAGGGAGAATCAAAAGGTTTATTATTTCATAGCTAACGATGCGGGCAGTCACAGCATTTACGAGTATGATGTGATCACTAACAGCGTGGAGTTGGTTATGCAGGATGAGGTTCTGAACTTCAATAAGTTTTTCCCCGTACACTCCGCTGATGTTATTGAGGGGCTGTTACAATGGACTGATAACCGTAATGAGCCTCGTAGCATTAACATTGAGAAGGCTAAAAAGGACAAGCGCTTTAAGTACAAATTTGTGTTCGGCCTTCCTGGTGATGACCTAATTATGTCTGTGGGAACCGACTACTCTGTTGAAATACTGGATGAGGTTGGCGGAACGGTATTAGCCCCTTATGTATTTCACACCGCTTCCGATCCAAATATAGTTGATGATTTAGAAGAGGCGGCCAAGGTGATCGCTGATGCTATAAACAACGATATTACCACCTCGGCAGAACTTACAGCTACAGCGTGTGGGCAATATGTTGAAGTTGAAGTTGACACTGCCGGATATTTCGAAGTGATATTTACGGCCAGTACGCACGATGTATTGGCAATACCACAGAACTTCTACTACAACGGAATAACCGAGGAGCAGATAAACTCTGTTAAGGACCCACAGCATTGTGAGCCACAAACATCTGTTGTTCAGGATGTTGACAGGGAATCAAACAGGATAAGGAAGCACGTATTCCAGTTTAGGACCCGATTAATATTTACTGACAGCGAAAAGTCTGCGCTTGGGCCCATATCGGACATTGCCCTCGATTACAATGATTGCAGTGGAAGTTCTCTTGGTAGCGCTAATAACTGTATTGTGGTAAACTTTACAGATACAAGGCTTAATGATCTTACCTCGCTATCCGTTATAACCGGCCTTGAGATATTTGTAAGGGATCATGAAGAAGGCAAATGGAGATCGGTAACGGTTCTTGATCAGCACCAGTTTGGGATAGGCACTAATTCATTCAAGTTCTATAATGATGGCATCTATTCCGGAATAGCTGATGAGGATGCCGACAAGTTATTTGATAGCCATCCTATTTTGGCCGAGGCTCAGGCCATTATTAAGAACAGGAAGCACTTTGGCAATACACTTGAAGGGTATGATCCGGTGTGTGTGGATGCTGATATTGATATTGATTATGAGGAATCGCCTGATGTAATAGGCCACAGCATTACCGGGAAGATATTTATTCGAAACGCATTTGTAGGACAGACTGAATACAAGTTGCACCAACCCATTTGGGATAACTCTTCGAACGACATACAGGGAACCACTGTGTTTGGTGGGTTCGGGCCACTTGATGTGGTTAATGGCGTTGGACAGGATTACGATCAGATACTACCACTGGACGGGTTTGTGGTGTACTTGGCTGGTACCGACTTTTACGATATTTCGAAACAGGCTCCAAACGACAATCCCAATCCACAGAATCCTAATGGTGTTTACATCGGTACTAACGGGAATATAAGGGATGATATTACGGGAAACGGCAACTCAGGAGAAACACCCGAAACACGGGCGTACAGCACCTTTTCAATTGACGGGGTTCCCGATGGAACCTACATACTACGGGTAGCGTCTCATAAGACCACTCAGGACGACCTCAACGATCCCGGAAGGCGCTATCAGCGTTCGAGTACCTATGTTGATGACATAGGCGGTGGAGGACAGGAGTTGCTTGTTACGATTAGTGGCGGAAACGTGGACATTGGAAAAATACAGATACAGGATCTTACAGATCCAAGCCTTTCCACTCAAAGCACGGCTATATCAGGATACGTTACTGATAAGGATGTTACACTTCCCGGATCTCCGACAGCAGAAGATTACCGGTCGGACACAAGGGTTGAGTTAGCGAATGTTGAATTAGATATAGGGGTGTTGTTTCATTCAGCAAAAGGACATACCACCACGGATCACAATGGGTTTTTCTGGTGGGGAGCGCCATATACAATTACTGGTGTTGCTCCAAACATTGATGTGGATGATGTATTCACAATGGACTTAAGCCACAGCCCAACTGTTGTTAATGAAAATGGAGATCCGTTTTCAGCGTTTGACGGAGCGCAGCACCAGGAGGTGGTTTGCCGAAATACGAATAACGATGTTAGTATTAATGGCCGAACAAAGGTTGAGGGCAGTACCGGCTTTCCGGGGGTTGTAGTTCTGAGCGACCATGGGCGGTGGATATTGACCGATTCAGTGGGTGATTATTCTATAATTCAGTATGGAGATACGCTTATTTATAACGCATCAGGGCAAAAGAGGAGGTATGACAGCATCCGGTTTTTCCAAAGAACCGTACAATGCCTTGTTGAGTTTACACCGGATTCTCAACTGAACAACATATTTATTGGCCCGTCTGACTTTAATTTTAACAATCCGTTCTTATTACAACCGGTTGTTGGAACTGTGATCTATTCAGCCATAGACCCCGCATGGGCCCGTGGTGCCGATTGGCAGTTTGGTATTGTGTATTATGACCATGCTAACCGAAGTAATGCGGTAAACACCTCCGATCGGCTTATAAAGCACAGTACGTTCTACACTGAGATAAACCCCGACACAGGACTTCAGGATCCTGATGGGAAGGCAATATTGAGTTGGGAGGTTAAACATCAGCCGCCTGATTGGGCTACACACTGGCAATGGGTTAGAACCAAGAATACATTTGCCAAGTCGTATTTGCAATGGGTAGCTGACTCAGTGGACTATATTGATGATTCAGGGGCTTCGGTGTCGTTTGCCAACTCAACGAAGTGTAAGATCAATATTTCGAATATCGGGGAATATTTGACCAGGTTCCCAAACTCTATTGTTTCCTTTACAGCAGAGCCGGGAGATCGGATACGCTTTATAAGGGATGAGGATGGTGACCTGTACTCCACTTATGAGGATGTGGAGATAATTGATGTACAGGGAGATGATCTTATTATATACACAGACTTTAGCCTTGGGGAACTTCAGGATGGGGTGATGTTTGAGGTGTATAAGCCTGAATTGGATGTTGAGGTTAAGACCTATTATGAGTTTGGAGAATGTTACGAAGTTGGAAACCCCGGTGAATCTGATCGATACCACAAGGGTCCCACACAAGATCAAAACCCTGCCGACTTGTCCGGCACACCGGCTACCGGAACATTCTCTGTTGGAGATGCCTATTATCGTGTTCGCAGCGTTCCGAGTGATGGAGGGGAGAAGGTAAGGTATGGCCATAATCAATTCATTAGTGATTTCTATGAGTCTTTTGATGAATCCGTTGGCCGGGTTAATGCCGAAAATCCGGATTTTAAGCAGATAAGAAGGACCGAGGTTGACAGGTTTAGCGGTAAAATATTCCCTGAAACCAAGATAAACAACCTCAACCGGTTCGATTTTAACGACCAAAAGCCATTGCCGAAGGAGCATGGCCCGATACAGAAGCTACAACGGGTAGAAAATGTATTGTTGGCCATCTGCCAGTTCAGGGTTAATGCGCTATACATAGAGGAATCTATCATTACGAACAACGAGGGTGTTGATACCATTACTACATCTCAGGATGTTATTGGAGGTGTTAGGGCACTTAAAGGTAAGTTTGGCACACTTCACCCTGAGTCAGTAGATGAATGGGAAGGAGAGGTAAGATGGTTTGATGTGAGCACCGGAAAAGTGTTGAGGTATGCCAACAATGGACTAACTCCTATTAGTGAGTTGAAGATGGGTAACTTCTTTTCGGATAAAGCCAAGGAGTATGGGCAAATACTAAGTCCGGAGATTGCCACTGTCGTTTCCACTTACGATCCGTTTTTCGAGGAATATGTTTTGTCATTTAAGTTCCACGAAGCAATATTAACAGGAAACGACATTACGCCTGTTACGCTTGCATTTAGCGAGAAGATAAAACGATGGACTACGTTCTATTCTTTCGAACCGGAAGAATTGCAACGGGCCGGGCAGAACATTATTTCCTTTAAAACAGGAAATCTCTATTTACACAACCAGAACACTAACCGGGCTAATTATTATGGTTCTCAAGACGATGTGGAGATAAAGATAGTTGGCAATATCGATCCGTTTAGTGTTAAGGTGTTTAAAGGCATTACCGTTGACTCTCCTGTTTTATGGTGGTGTCCCGAGATACAGATACCAATTAACGCCAATCTTTCTGTACCGATGAACAGCCGATTGAAGCCTGCCCACTTCAGGAATAAGGAAGGTAAGTGGTATGCCTCGTTCCTTCGGGATGAGAACACTCCCGGACCTGGTGTACATAAATTGTTAAACGGTCGGGCGTTGAGGGGAGAAACGGTGGAAGTGTTGTTAAGGGCGAATGAAATTGATAAAGACATAGTTCTGATGAGTGTTGACCTGCTTTCAGTTAAGAGTGAATACAGCAACCGTCAGGCATAATTCATATATTTGATGAATAGTTCTTTGGGGAAATTTCCTTGTACTGGATGCGGTGTTTGTTGCATGAACGTGTCATCTGTATTGAATAGGGCCAAAGAAGGAAAAATAGACGATCCAGACCTTAAAAAGGCGATTGACGCATTTCCTTACAAGGCAATGGAAAACGGTTCGTGCGAGATGCTTGATGATAACGGTAAATGTAAGGTGTACGATAACCGCCCTGAACTATGTAATACAGACGTGATGTTTGAGAAGGTTTGGAGCAAGAAGATGAGTAAGTCGGACTATTTTAAAGAATCTGCCCGTGCGTGTAACAACATGATCAAGTACAGTGAATTGCCAAAGGAGTTCCTTATTGACGAAAAACAGTTTGACGAATGAGCCCTCTTGTCACATCAGCACTATTTGCAGGCGTTCCGGCCTTAGCCAAAATGGGCGTGGGGATTGGCCAAAAAATAAAAGCCAACAAGCTTAGTAAAACTCCACGTCCTGTTTATCAGCGCCCAGGAGAGATCGACAAGTATGTTCAATCATCTTTATCACGATCTGCGTCCCCACGAATTGCCGGTCATGAAGCTATTGAGCAAAAACTTGGTGCGGCCTCAGCAAATGTTATGAGGACTGCCCAGGATGCTGCTGATCCGATGGCCTTCTTAGGTGCTGTTAGTTCAGCTAAAGGCCGGGAGCAAGATGCTATTCTTGATCTTGGTATTGCCGGGGCACAGGATAAGGCAAGGCGTGAGGAGGCTGCAAATCAGGCGTTGCTTACCGGTGCCCAATACAAGGATAAGGAGTTTGAGATAAACGAGTTGATGCCTTATCAGCAGGCTAAGGCGGCTGAATCTGCGCTAAGGGAAAGCGGCACTCAAAACCTTATAGGAGGGATAACAGACTTGTCTGGTGTTGCAAGTAGTATGATAGGAATTGGCGGAGGCGGAGACACCAAGGTTACTACAGGCGCAGTAAACGACACTGTTGCAGGCCAACAAGTTACAGATCCCGCAAACGTTATGAATATGAGTGACGCTGATAAGAACAGGCTGAAGATTCAAAATCCTCGACTATACGCCACCCTATTCCCTAACGGCTAATGGACCCACTTGGACAGGTATATCAAGGAGTAGGCGGCACGGGTGCGGCAGTGATAATTGAGGCACAAGGACTGGATCCTGTTGCGCTACACGCCCAGCGTGTTAATCAGTATTGGCAGAATAAGGCGGCCGAGGCGCAAGTTAGGCAACAGCAGTTTGACGCTGCATTTAAGCAACTAAACGACTTTAAGGGTGACGGATGGTACCAACACGATAAGTACCTGAAGGAGATGAGTAATACACTCACCGATGAACTAACTACAGCCTACATAGGCGGAGGAAATCCATTTGACCCTTCCGATTCCGGGTATATTGACTTTTCCAGGAGGATGAAGGACATTGAATCTGCCCACAATTATTCGAAGCAGATCAAGGACTACCACGATGAGGTTTTCACGAAAATGCAAGGCGCAGAGCCTGGAACATACACTGCTGAAAGCATGTTGGAGTTTGAGGCGTTCTACTCACTTCCATTTGAAGAACAACTTCAAACTAAACTTCCTGTTTTGGTCGAAACACCAGAGGCTACTGATTGGTATGGTGATTTTACAAAAACCGTTAAACCGTCCACTAAGTACACACGTATTGATGAGAACGGGGTTTCGGTTACCAATCAGAAAGCCAACAAGGATGCTAATGCCATTATTGTAAATAATTGGCTGGACACTTATGCCGGCCGTGATGAATTACTGGCGTATTTTAACGGGGATGTAAATGCTGCTATTGACTTTCTTAATGGTGATGTAAACTCAAGAGCAGACATCACCTATATGAAGAGCGTTGATCCTGCTGATGTGTTTGGCACCGGTTCTGCTGACGACAACAACCCTCTTGGCCTTGGAACAAGGGTATATGAAGTTCCATTTGTTCCGGGCGGAGACAAATCATTCGGAACTTATGAGACTACGGCCACGAACGAATACGCATTAAACGGCCGGGAGATAATCATTAACACTCCTGAGTACTTTAATGTGAGTACCGGAAAGTGGAACAGGGGTGTAGCCGAGAATATCAATTTCATTCCGGAAGGTGTTGTTAGGTACAATGTTGCCGGTCAAGCCACTACATTTACCTACAACAACCAAACATTCAGCCTTGAGGAGGGAGATATAATTCCTGACGAATGGATATCCACGATGAAGTCTCAAAATGTTCTTATACAACAACGTGATTTTGTAAGGGGTATTGAGCGGTATGTTGAGGAAACAACCGTTCCTGTAACGGAAAGTTATGCGGACAGGGTTGTGCGGGAACAACAGGGCGTTCCATTGCCTGTGGAGACAGAATATTCCAAGAGAGAAGAAACGGTATATGTTCCGCTGGATTATGTTCAGGATGACCTTGTTCGTTCTGTTAAGGGTTATGGTAACTTTGTGGCCGACATGAATAAGCACCAACAATACAATGCACAGAGCGGAATATTCAGCGGCACCGGCCCTGCCCAAATAAATTCGACAGGAATAACTTGGGAATAAATGGATCCGTTAGCCTCAGTAAATAGCGATAAAATGACAGCCTTTCACGAGGTTATGTCCAAGGCGTATTCCGACATTCCTGATTATGACACGTTTGTAACCACCTTGGTTAACGATGAGGTTAAGAGAAGGCAGGTGTTCGATAGTATGCTAAAGGCTTACCCCGGTGATCAGGTTGATTATGTAACCTGGCAGGACAATCTTGGCTTAAAAAAAAAAGTCGGATTTACCGATGGCTCAAGTTTGCTCGAAAACTCCGTTATCTCCGGTGGAGAAACCCCCTCTATTTCCGTACCTAACTCGGGTGCGCCACAGTATTTCTCTTCAACTCAGGAAAATCTCAACAATGCTGCTCCGGCAGCGCAAATAGAGCAGCTTCAAAAAGAGGTTTGGGAGGAGAATAACCCGGAGGCAGGGCCCCATCAATTTGTTAAGCCAATTGTATCAAAGCCGGAAACTTCGGAGGAGCCGCTTATAAAGCACTATTTCACCACTGACCCTAATATCACACAGGTGGGATTGTACCCTGAGCCTGAGACGCTGACCAAGCACCAGGTTAAGCAATTAGAGAATCTTGATGAGTCTCAGCTTGCCCAGAACATAGAGCAGTACAAGGAGAAGCAACAAGAGATATTTGCCGAACAGGAAAGAATGGCCGGCCACTGGCAGTGGTTATATGATCAGAACCTAAAGCAGCGGGATCCGGAGCAATACGATCAGGTTGTAGAGGAACGAGATAAGCAGACAAGGTTGATGGAGATAAGCAACCGGTTTGCTGAACTTGAGAAGCTTGTTTATTCGAAACCATCCGAAATACCCGCCATGGGAGCGGATGGGGTTACATTTGAAGATCAAGCACTGGTTGATGAGTGGAACTCACTTATAGGTGAATGGAACGAATTAGCAGGATACTTCAGGGAAAAATATCCTCAAACGGAAGAAGTGGGTGGTGTTGAGTTGGAATACTCTACAGAGGCACGGGTTAACGCATGGAACGAGTTTCTTCAACCTAAACGGGACAGGCTTGATGAGATAAATAAGCAAATAGATGAATTGTCTAACAACCTCAACTATGACTATTTAAAGTCTCCTGATGAAAGATATACTGACACCGAAGTTCAGTTGATCAATTTGCAATTGGAGGAGCTAACCAAGGAGCGTGGTGACTTGTCTGATTATCTTGATGAGATGGAGAAGGAGTTGTGGCTGATCCAGAATCCTATACCTGGAAGTGAGAAATGGAAGCTAAATACACCTCTTGCCGTTAGTTACGGAAACGCTGTACTACAAGGACTTTCATCGGCTGTTCTTGGAACAGTGGAGGGCGCAATAATGCTTCATGGTATGACCGTGCCGGATGAGGTTATTGGTATTCTGAATGAAAGCGGAACATCGCCACATGAGTGGGTTTTATACAAGCTTAACCAAGCGCAGGATTGGGCGAACGAAACATGGCAGACCAATCCTATGTACAGTGGTGAACTTGGCCATCAGGTTGCTAATGGTGCAGGGCAAATAGCTGCGTTTATAGCTGGTGGATGGGCAGGACAAGCGATGAGGCTTCCTGCTTGGGTGACCAGCACAAGCATGGGTGCTTTGAGTGTGGGATCACACGAATATCAAGTGGCTTATGACATGACACAGGATGCCAACCGAATGGATATGGATTCTTGGGTTAAGAAGTACGCAAGCGAGCCCGAAGATGTGGTAAAACTTGTGCAGCAGTACAAAGACCTGCATGAACGGGACCCGTATGATGTGGGTATGGACTCATTCCTTGTTTCAGCACCATGGGGCGCACTTGAGGGCATTGTTATCGGAAGGTTCTTTGGAAGACTTAATAAAGCCACTGGCGGACAGGTAGCCGAAAAGATGGCCAACGGCTTTGCCGACAAGTTTAAGAACGTGTTTAATAATGCCGGCAATTACATGCTTGGCAGCGGGGTTAAGTTCGGCTTTGAAGAAGGTGTTCAGGAGATGATAACCGAGATAGGCACCAATTGGGCTAACGGGGAGCTTTACGATAAAACCCGTGATGTGTTCGAAAATGTTGGCATGGCCGGAGAGGTGGGAGGTATATTAGGGTTTACCCTTGGAGCTATGCTTCCCGTGGTTAAAAAGCGCTATGGCGGTAAGTTGTCTCAGGAGGAGCTTATTGATGTTAAGGTAGCTGAATCATACATTAATGAGCAGCTATCAAGGCTTGAAGGAATAGATGATCTTGAGGTGTTTAACCCAATTGAGTATTCGAGTGAGGCTAAATTGATACAAGAAGAGATCGTTCGAATTGAGGCTGACCTTGCAAAGGGTGGGATAGACGCTAACACACAAGGAATATTAGAAACCCAACTTGAGGAACTGAATACTGAGCTTGCTGTTCAGATAAACGAGGACATGGAATCTCAGCGGGAGATTGATAAGCTGAGATTGCGGGGTGGTGTTATAGCCGAGATACTAACGGACATGACCAATGCCTATAATGCAGGAAAACTTTCTCCTGAAAGCGCTGAGGCATTGTCGGGCAATATAGAGGAACTTACTGCTGAATTAGAGAGTATTAACCAACAATTAGAAAGCTATGCCGAAGGAGTTGGAGAGGAAACTCAAGAAAAAGGCCAGGAAGAAGTTTCCGGGCAACAAGAAACGACAGAACCGGTACGTGTACGGGACGTTGAACAAGTTGAAGTAGCAGACCAAATAACCGGTCTTGCTCAAAAGATAATGGCAGGAGAAACCGAGTTCACTGCCGAGGAGTTGCAGTTGCAACAAAATAACCCTCAATTACTTGAACAAGAACTAAACAGACTTAAAGATGAAGGACAACTCGAAACCAGAGAGACTGGCGTACCTGTACAAGTCGAAGGGCAAACAGGGCAAATCCAAGCCGAAGAAGAAGTACAGCCGGCCCAAGCAGTCGAAGGGGTTGTATTAAAGCCTTATGTTACGGATGATGGCCGTTATACGGTAACCCCAACAGAACAAGGTGTTCAGATCATCAACAATAAGACGAAGAATGTCATCGACCCCCGTAGTGCCAACTACAAAACCGTTCTTGATTTTTACAAGCGGTCAAACATAGAGGCATTACGGGAAGGCGGCAGGGTAAAACCCGAGCCGGGAATGACTGAGGACCAGTACCGATCTTCCGTATTGGAAACCTCAACAAATCCGCAGGAAATAGCCGAAGAGTATTTAAGGGCCTTGGCGGAGCCTCCTGATGCCACACATATTGACGACATACTTGTTGACCATTTATCGGCCATTACGCCTGATTCATTCTATCAGTGGGGAGACAAGAATTATGTTACGCCACAGATACGCAATAACTACTTCAAGACCAAAAAGAAAGGAGGTGTTCCGCTTGATGTTATTGCGCAGGAGATAGTGGAGGAATATGCCCCGCCCGGAATGGATGAGCAGGCCGTGATAGAGGCGATGATAGACTTTGTTGTGGATAATCCCGGAGGCACCCAATCTTACAAACCTGTTTCTGAGGCAGCACGAAGCCTTGCCGGTAAGTTTCAGGATGTGGCCGGGTTTAAGATAGATGAGGATTTTGCACGTGATTTGGCAGGGGTAGATGAGCAAGCATCTCAGTTATCCGATCAGGTTGCCGATATTATAGCCTCAGAAGGAATTACCAAGGATAACTGGGCCCAACTCAGGGATGAGTTGTTCTACTTATCTGATGAAGAAATAGCACTAATTGATACTCATTATGGCACACAAGAACAAACGCAAGTCCAGCCAGAGGCCGTCACTGAAGAAGGTGCAGGCCGTGTTGAAGGTGAACCAACTCTTAAACCAACTCCGGGCAGGGTAGAGGCTTCTCCTGAAATAGAGGCTGTTGTAGAGGACTTTGTTTCCAAGAACCCAAAAAAGCCCTACGGGAATACACTATTCTCGGACTTTGTTAAGTTGAATTATCCACAAATAGATGCGGATGCTACTCAGGCGTATTACGATTCTGTTACGGAAATGCAGAACAAAGAGGAGCAGGCGCGGGCTGAGGTTCGTGATAATTTACAGAATAGACGGGATTCTGTATTCTCCATACTTCAGGCTAAGGTTGATGAGTCAGCCAATACGGCCAAGCAACAGGCAAAGGATAATGTTACAGAGGCTTCAATACCGGTTCTTGATGCTGTTAAGGCTGCCCGAAAGGGGGTTGCTTATGCGAGTTCTGCACTAAATAAGTTTCAGGACGCTACGTTTGGAAAAGCGGTAGATGCTGCTGAGGACTTTGTGGCCAAGAAAATAAAACAGGCCAATGCCAGTCATAATAAAGCGGCAGTTGGTGTTTCCCAGGCGCTATCAATTTATTTTGGTGGAATGCCGTACACCAAAGCTGATCTGAAGAACAAACTGCAGTTCAACGGGCAGGTAAACTTCTCTAAGGTGCAGGCGGAAAAGATGATGAAGGAAATGTGGGCCATGGTCGAAGGCAGCCCTCAGTCCCTTATCAAGATACACAAGCTGCTCGATCCGGAGGTTTACGAAGTGAGGGGCTTGGAGGCAGGGGAAATGCCCACTCTTGATGACCTTACTACGAACGAGAGAAGGCTGTACGAAACCATTACGGAGATAAACGCCTATGTTCACTACTAAAATTTATCCATGGGTCTTATCAATCAGGAAACCTATGACAAGTTCAATGGGCGGTATATAGCCCGGCTATATGAAAGCCACCTGCTTGGCCAGGATGTTGAAAGCCATCTTGACGATCTGTTTGGTGGATTTACCGGTTCCCAGAAGTTGAACTTAAAGATATTCTCCAAACGACAGGAGATGAGCGAGGATTTATCTCGGGACATAATACAAGATCCGGTGTTCCTGACAGCGGTAAGGTTAATGCAAACCGAACAAAATGCCGCAATACTGAAGTACCTTAATAAGGTTTCAGAGGACCCTAATTTGGTTAGTGATGAGGCAAAGCCCGGATTTAATAAACTTGAGGGTGCGGGTAAGTTTAAGAACATTCCTATTTATGGAGACTTGACCAATAAGTATGTGGCCCACCACATAGCGGAAGACCTTCGGGGCTACTTCTTTTCGAATAAGTTCCTTCAGGGAGGGTATGAGTTTCTTCGGTATTATGACCGAATTAAGCCCCGGCAGTTCTACAAAAAGTGGAACACGATATATGCCCCGCCTGTAATACTTGGAAACGCATCGTCCAACGTGGTGTTTGCGGCCCTGCATGGCATCGATCCTGTCAACTACCTAAGCCACGTTCCGGAGGCAATAAAACAGGTTAAGAACGCTACTGGTAAACACTTTGAGGCAGCGGTTAGGCAGGGAACACTTGGGAGCAACGTTATTACAGCAGACTTCCGGCCTGTTACGTCTGCTGCTGAAGCTCGCATCAAGGTAATGGATCAGGCTAAGTCCGAGACATGGGGTAGGGCTATCTCTGCCCTAAAGAAAGTGTACGGATGGACAGACAAGAAAGCCACCGGTTTTTATCAGGGAACCGATGATGTGGCTAAGGTTGCGGCCATGATAACACTTATGAAAGACTATGGTTATTCTGAAGAAGCGGCCGCAATGAAAGTTTACGAAGCTTTTCAGAACTACGCAACGGTAGGAAAGCTATGGGATGTGGCAAGTAAAACCCCTCTTGTTGGACCGGTGTATGTGAAGTTTCAGGCTGACCTACAGAGAATATTGAAAAACGCTGCGCTTAAACGACCACTTACCACGGCCGGCATTGTTATGATGTACCATTACATGGCGTACTTTGCCTCTCAATCAATGGATGAAGAGGATATAGAGCGGGAGATAAGGGAGAACAGGTCGTTCATCCCGAAGATACCCTTTCCTGAAGCGCTTGGCGGGAACGTGCCGCTAACATTTATGACACCGATAGGCGAAGTAAACCTTGCCCGGTATATGTCTCCGTTTTACATATACGATATGGGCGACACGGAGCACCCAATAGAGTATTGGTCTAAATTCCTGCCTTATCAACTACAGGTTGTTGAAAAAGCGCAGGTTGGCACTGCTTCCACTTATATGTCTCGGGGCGATGTGCTGATGGGGCCGCTTATAGATGTTTGGCTGGACACAGATTTTAGGGGTGTGTCTATTGAGGATCCGGGCGCTACCCGATACACGCCTTCAGGAGTCACAGAAGAAGAAAAGTGGTACAATGATGCAAACTATCTTCTTCGTGGTTATTTGCCGTTTTACAGGAGCGGAAATGACATCTACCTCACAATGAAGTATGGTGAGGATTATTATGGTCGCCACAGGGATATTACCCAGGTCATAATAAATCAATTCATAAAGGTTCAGGATGTAACCGATTCCGATTACTTGAATTGGGCGACCCGTGCGGTTAAGAATGTTGAGTTCAAGATGGATGATGTGGACGCTCAAATAAGAGGCGCGGGGAGACTACTAAATAACACGATTAAGGATGCGGCAATAGATTATAATGAAGGAAAGCTGACTGAAAAGCAATTCGAGAACATTCAGGTTGATTCTGAGGCTAAGTATTTAGAGGAGATAAACAAGTGGACCGAAGTGAAGATGGGATATCAGCAGGAATATGATCAGGCTGTATTAAAGCTTATCCGCCTCTATGAAGTCCAATCAATGAAAGAAGAATAATTCCTATATTCGTACTATAAATTTCCGCTATGTCAACAAACACAATTTTAAGAAATCCGGTAACCACTAAAGTAACGCTTCCTGCTTCTGTATCTCCCGCTGGACATACTGTTGATTCAGATGGCGTTTCTGTTACCATCACGGCCGGTGATGCTGATGCCAGGTACGGAAGCATTACCCGTGAGCTTGAAAGGACCGGAGTTTTGAAGAGGGGAATGTATTTGTACGACTCCTCTCAAAACGAGATGAGAGAGATTGTTGGCATTAGCTATAAGGACGACCATTTTACTATTGCCAGTCCTTTTACTGCTGATCTTAGTGGTGCTAACCTTGAGATAATACCCCGCTCAGATCTACAGGAAATAAGCCTCACCGGAATTTCTGGCACAGCCACGGTATATGATGCGGATGACAATGCCTCCGATTTAGTTACCGGGCAGACTGTAACATGGAATAAGGATGACAAGAACCGTGGCGAGAACGGTTTTACTGGCCCGCTGATAGTGGATGCCACAGGGGCTTCAGTGTCTATTCAAACCCGAAGATAAATGAGCCAATCGTATAACATAGCCGCAACAGGTCAGGGTCCCGCTGTATTAGCGGGGTTGGCGCTGTGGGATTCATCTGAGAACTACGATATTGATGATGAGGTTATCATTGATGACGGGGGTACATTAAGAATATTTACTGCCCTTACCAGTAATACCAACACCAATCCATTGTCTAACCCCGGTGATTGGAAAGAGGTGTCTCCGGCCTCAGCAGACGGTAATGGTATATATGATGGCAATGGGTCATTGTCTGGTGACACCACGGTTACTCAGGCTGGAAATCAAATGACGTGGAGCATGAATGATGCTCCTGATTCAGCTTCATTAATATGGAGTGTTGACTCGTTTAGCTATACAAGAAATGGAGAGTCGTTTTCACTTGATGGGCTCTCAGGATTTATTGTTACAGGCTCTTTTGGTACTGCATTTCAAGTAAATCCTTCAACCGGGAAAGTAACGATACCAGGGCTACTTGATCCAACAGGTTTACAAATGACTCCCGCAGGATCTAACCCAGGCGATGCCCAAACCCTTTGGTCAAACTCTGGAGATAGTAATGATCCATATTGGGGTGGCAATGCGATGGCATTTATCTCTGATACATTCTACCAAACCAACGGCACTTTAAGTTCAACAAGAACAGTTACTCTTGGAGCTAATGACTTGATATTTGATACTTCTGGCGGCAAGGTTCATGTAGATGGCGATGATATTACTGTAAACGGTACAGTTTTCCAAGTATCATCTGGTGGTGGCGCATCCAGAGAAAACGCCATACTGGTTGAAAGGACAGGGGCACAGTCAGACATAACCTTCCATGATGCAGGTAATTGGGGGCAAATGATGGGCGTTAACTACCGTCATGAGTGGTTAAGTGGACAATTCGATGGTACAACATTTGGTACCAGCAAGTCGGTATTTGCGTACCATACCAGTGGAAGTGAGTACCAAATGTATATTGGCAAAACTCTCGGTACATCTCTTGCGCATGGCATTGACCTTGACAAAGCCCTAAGAACACAAAACAGCTCTCATAGTGGTATTAAAATAACACGAAGCGGAACTGCTGTGTTTAATGACACTGGAAACTCTCATACATCTTACGGACTTCAAATTGCTGACACTGGTAACTATCAACAACAAGGAACTGGTAATTCAACTAAAATTGGTATTGAAGTCAATGTGTCAGGAGCAGTATCTTCTGGTGTTGCGGCTATTAACAGGGCTATACATGTAATAGCAGGAGTATCTTACTTTGAAGATGACATTGAAATAGCTGGCGGTACTGACGGTATTATCATGGAAGATACTACCCTTGGCACCCGCCACAGGATAACATTGGATAACGGTTCGCTTACAGTTAGCGGAGCACTATAAACTAAGAACGAAATGAAAATCTACAAAGAATACCAAGTTAACGAAGAAGTTCAATGTGGCGGCGCTGTTGCTGCTTCTGGCTCACGTTGGGTTGCTCATCAAGTAGTATTTGATGATGATGTTGCAACAGTAGGATTATGTGTGTTTTCGGATGATACACACACAGGGCTGTGCAAACAAACCGAAACTACTCCCGCTGACCTTGCTACTACCGATGTAAGCAAAACAGCCACCACAACCGCTAAGAACGTGCTTGAGGCGTTCTTTAATGCGAAAGGATGGTCGTTTACCGAAATATCATAAAACAGTTAAATGTCCAGACGCACAGTTGCATTATGGTCTAAAGCGGGCGCTCCTGTAGCTACCGATGATGTCACCAAAGGGTATAAGGTGGGGCATCGACTACAGGATTCAACCAACCTTTCCGATATATATGTGTGCATATCCAACACCACGGGATCGGCCGTTTGGAGGCTTGAGTCTGAAATACTAAGAGGAAATTCAGGAAAGGTAAGGATTACCGGTTCAGGAGGCGTTCCTCCCTCTTATAATTTGGTGGGAGGGGTAGAGCAAATAGTGAGTTATGGTGCCGCCCAATTAAACCTGTCTCCATCACCTATAACGCAATGGCCTCAAAATATTATAACACCAACCGATGCTGATATATGGAGATCGGCAACAAGTACGCTGATCGAGAACCCAAGCCTTGGGCAGGCGCATACTTGGCGCATAGTTTTAAACTATAGCAACAAGGCGCTTAATTTAGCAGCAGGGCTGGATGTTTTTTTACGAAACCCATTGTGCGGGTGTATATTTCGTCATTTCGACACATTACCTGAAATAATCATGTCATAAAATTTTCATCACTCAATTCTTATTACAATTGCTGATTCTCAAAGCCTTCCTGCCCCCACGGGAACGGGTCAGGGGTATGAGTTGGTGCTTTTATGTAACACTGCGTTAACGGTTACTGTTGTGTCTGTTACCAGGATATCTCAATATCATAGCCCCAGATAAATGAAAATAGCAGTTTCATACGATAATACTGTTGTTGATCTTCCGTGGTCGTCTAAATAAACAATTCCAATCTCATAGTCACGATTACTTTTTACAGACTGAACTGCCATATTTAACTCGGTTACATTTTGCGAATATTTGAGATCAATACTAGGAATAACCTCATCTCCTGACTCATCTATAAGATCATAATTTTCCGTATAATTACCATACACCAGTCTGTTGTTAATTATTTCTTGAGTCTTAGCAGTTAAAGGAACGTTATCATAAAGTCTAAATATTTCCTTCTCAGGTAAGACCTTGTAGATTTGATTATTAGAAAAGTTATATGTCTGCTCCTCGTTATCATTAAAACCTTCATCCGATTTATTAAAAGACTTGGCCAGGTAAATTAAGTTTTCGTTCGTTTCTTTAAATAAAAGATCCACCTCTTTAACGTTGACGTCTCCCGTGTTAAATGTAATATCTACGTTATCATATATGTTAACCATACATTCAAGAACGTGATCTTCAAAGTTAAACTTATAGTTCTCAGGTAAAAATGCAACAGGGCTAAATGGAGATACTGCGCTGTACTGATTGTCTTTGTATTTGTATCTATACCCAAACATTAAGAACTTTTCCTTCATGTTATTCTTTCTCTCTAAATCATTTTCTGTTGTATTAGGAGTAATCTTTGGAGGAAAGATAGGTGGTTTAACTATAACAGATACATCGTCAAATGTAAACTCACTGTTTGTTAATGTTTTAGCATGATCTATTTCAATCTTTTTAGGTGGAGTAATTCCATCTGTAAAGTAAATGTAAACTTTATCATTGTCATCATCAATTAAAATATTGCAATCAATTGGATCTCCAGGTTTAAAGCCTAATACATTTGTTGTTCCAGGTCTTGTGTCTTTAAGTATTATTGCTGTATGATTGTCATAGTCGCTGTA